>SKXH01000262.1 GCA_007128495.1 Bacteroidota bacterium | reverse complement strand
TCAGAATTCGCTCGTTGCTGTCCGTGCTCTCGATGCGCTTCGCGGTAAGACGGAAAACGTTCAAGCGATCTGGGATATTTCCGATCAACAATTACGGGAAGGACTGGAAAAAATTATTCCGCTAACGGGAATAAAAGGGCGGATGCAATTGTTACAAAATAGTAGAGGGAATTGGCTGCTGGATGTAGCACACAATCCCGGGGCAACCAGGGAGCTTGTCCGTTCACTATCTGAAACAGGGTATAAGAATATACCGGTCGTGTTCGGAGCGTTGAATGATAAAGATGTGAAAGCAATGTTGCGCTCGTTATCGAACATTGCGCGTGTTATGTATTTTGTCGAACCGCGAAATGAGCGTGCAATTCCGGCAGAAGAATTACGGGCCATGGCCGAAGATATTTTCTTCCCCGTGTTAGAGGGTGGCCATGTTGACGATGGGCTTCAAACGGCGGTATCAAAATCCAGAAAAGATGATATAATTTTAATAACCGGCTCTCATTTTGTTGTCGGTGAAGCGTTGGAATTTTTAGAATAAAATCGAGTTCATCTTGACAAAAATGTGAAAAACAAGTATATTTGTTGAGGCATCAGGAATGTGGTTTGCCGTCGGTCGGGCGGTAATCCCATCAAGTCCTCGTGATAGAGCCGCCAAGGTATTCTCATCGGAAAAATTCTCAATTAAAATAAAGCACCATCCAGAATCGACATAGAAATTTAATTAATTAAATAATCAATCTATAAATAAAAGTAAAGTTTTATGGTAATGGACATAAACGAACTGCAATCAAAAAAAATTGTTGAGCTCCAAAAAATTGCAAAGGAGCTGAAACTTTCCGGCTACAGTGACCTCAGGAAGCAGGATCTTATATTTAAGATCCTTGAGGTTCAAAAAGAAACCGATGGAATGCGTTTCAGTAAGGGAGTGCTGGAAGTTCTCCCCGGCGGCTACGGATTTCTGAGGTCTGTTGATTATAACTATCTGCCCTCACCGGATGATATTTATGTGTCACCGTCGCAGATAAAAAAATTCGGACTACGGACCGGTGATACGGTGAGCGGTCAGGTACGGCCCCCGAAAGAAGGCGAGCGGTTCTTCGCATTGCTGCGCGTTGAGTCGGTAAATTTAATGGACCCGGAAAATATTCGGGATCGCCGGCTGTTCGATAATTTAACGCCGCTCTATCCGGAAGAACGGATTTCGCTTGAAGCAGCAGCGGGCGATTATGCAACCCGGATTATCGATCTCCTTGCTCCGATTGGAAAAGGGCAGCGGGGTATGATCGTCTCTCCACCTAAAGCAGGTAAAACTATTCTATTGCAAAAGATTGCCAATAGTATCACAAAAAATTCACCGGATGCCGTTCTTATGGTGCTGCTCATCGATGAACGACCCGAAGAGGTTACCGATATGGAACGCTCGGTCGACGGTGAAGTTATTTCATCGACGTTCGATGAACCACCTGAACGACACGTACAGGTAGCGGATATGGTGCTCGAGAAAGCGAAACGAACTGTGGAAGCAGGGAAAGATGTCGTTATCCTTCTCGATAGCATTACCCGGCTTGCACGAGCCCATAACACCGTGATTCCGCACAGCGGCAAGATCCTCTCGGGCGGTGTCGATGCGAATGCTCTGCACAAACCGAAACGTTTCTTCGGTGCAGCACGAAATATAGAAGAAGGCGGCAGCTTCACTGTTATCGCCACAGCACTTGTTGAGACCGGAAGCCGAATGGATGAGGTGATTTTCGAAGAGTTCAAGGGTACCGGTAACTGCGAGATCGTACTTGACAGAAAACTGAGCGACCGACGGATATTCCCTGCAATTGATGTAAACCGGAGCGGAACGCGTCGTGAAGAATTGTTGCTCGGTGAAGAGGAGTTGAACCGGGTATGGATATTGCGTAAGATACTGAGTGAATTCACAACTGTTGAGGCAATGGAATTCCTCCTCGAGAAAATGCGCGGTACAAAATCCAATAAAGAATTCCTCCGGGCGATGAACAGCTAATCCTGGTGTTGTTGCGTTGTTCCATCTCTAAATAAGAACGAGGTATCACATGAATAATAACGATGTCTTTATTGTTAGCGGGTGCAGAACGCCCATCGGATCGCTTGCCGGTACGTTAAGCAGTGTACCTGCCCAGCGATTAGGCGCAGCCACAATTAAAGAAGCAATATCGCGCGCTGGCTTACAAGTCGAGCAGATTGATGAAGTGATTATGGGAAATGTTTTACCTGCCGGTTTAGGCCAGGCTCCCGGACGGCAGGCCGCACTCTTTGCAGGCCTACCTCAATCAGTCGAATGTCTCACCATTAATAAAATGTGCGGATCGGGTTTAAAAAGCGTTATGCTCGGTGCACAGGCAATTAAAAACGAGGATGCTTCAGTTGTTATTGCAGGCGGGATGGAGAGTATGTCGAATGCTCCCTATCTGCTTGATAAGGCACGTACCGGATATCGACTCGGGCACGGAAAAATTCTCGATTCTATGATCATCGACGGCCTGTGGGATGTGTATAATGATTATCACATGGGTAATGCCGCCGAACTCTGTGCAAAGGATTGTAACATTCCCCGCGATCTGCAGGATGAATATACGGTAATGAGTTACAAACGTGCACAAATTGCACAAAAAGAAGGATGGTTCAAAAAAGAGATCATACCCGTTGAGATCAAAGGTCGTAAAGGAGATACAACGGTCGTTGACGCAGATGAAGAACCGAATAACGTGAAGTTTGATAAAATCCCCCAGCTCAAACCGGTATTTCAAAAAGAGGGTACCGTGACGGCTGCAAATGCATCGACGATAAACGACGGAGCGGCAGCGCTCGCAATAATGTCGGGCAAGAAAGCGAATGAGTTCGGTGCCCGGCCGGTGGCTCGTATTGTTGCACAGGCATCACACGCCAAAGCTCCGGAATGGTTCACAACGGCACCCGCCGATGTTATTGAAAAGGTTTTAAAGAAAGCCGGCATGAAAAAAGATGATATAGGATTATTTGAAGTGAATGAAGCGTTTGCAGTTGTATCGCTGGCGGTGAACAAAATTGCCGACCTTGATCCTGAAAACGTTAATATCCACGGAGGTGCCGTTGCACTCGGCCATCCGATCGGGGCAAGCGGTGCACGTATTCTTGTGACGCTCCTGCACGCAATGGAGCGAAAGAATGTGCAGTTCGGTCTCGCTGCCATTTGTATCGGCGGCGGCGAAGCGAGCGCAGTAATAGTTGAAAGAGTGTAAATCAGGTTAAGCCCGTTCTATTTGGAACGGGCTTTTTCATTTCTCAATGATGTTCCACAAACCAATCGGGATGAACCTATGGCACAGAATAAAAATATCACGGTAGTCGGTGCGGGTACGATGGGGAATGGAATCGCCCATGTATTCGCACAGTTCGGCAGCACAGTTACATTGTGCGATGTCCGGCAGGATTTCCTTGATAAGGCGCTACAAACGATCACAAAAAATCTGGATCGCCAGGTGAAAAAGGAAATCATAAACGACTCCCAAAAAAAGCAAACGCTTGATAATATAAAAACAACGACTGATCTTGCTGCGGCGGTAACGGATGCATCGCTTATAGTCGAGGCAGTCACCGAGAATATTGAAATTAAAAAAGAGATATTCACTACCGCAGACGAGAAAGCACCGGCCGATGCAATCATTGCAACCAACACCTCTTCGATTTCCATCACCGAGCTTGCCGCATTTACCGGACGACCGGAAAAAGTAGTAGGTATGCATTTTATGAACCCGGTTCCGGTGATGAAACTCGTCGAAGTTATCAGAGGGCTTGCCACAAGCGATGAATCATATAAAACGGTTAAGGAAATTGCGGAATCATTGCAAAAGGTACCGGTAGAGGTGAATGACTATCCGGGATTTGTTTCGAACCGTGTTCTGTTGCCGATGCTGAATGAAGCAATGTATTGTGTCATGGAGGGTGTTGCTGAACCGGAAGCGATCGATACGGTAATGAAGCTCGGTATGAATCACCCGATGGGTCCCTTAACGCTGGCAGATTTCATCGGACTCGATGTTTGTTTATCGATCATGGAAGTATTGCACAACGGATTAGGCGATGATAAATATCGTCCGTGTCCGCTTTTAAAGAAAATGGTAGCAGCCGGACATCTCGGTCGGAAGACCGGAAAAGGTTTCTACGACTACAGTAAACAGTAAATCAGGAGGTTATTGATGGATTTCTCGTTCAGTGAAGAACAACAAATGATCCGGGATATGGCACGGAAGTTTGCTGAGGAAGAAGTGCGGAAACATGCTGCTGAGCGTGATGAAAAGGAAGAATTCCCGACGGAAGAAGTAAAGAAATTAGCCGAACTTGGATTTATGGGTATGATGGTACCCGAGAAATACGGCGGTGCTGGTCTGGATACCGTGAGTTATGTGCTCGCTATGGAAGAGATATCCCGTGCCGATGCTTCTGTCGGCGTTATTATGTCTGTGAATAATTCTCTCGTGACATGGGGAATTAACGAGTACGGATCCGAAGAACAAAAAGAGAAGTATCTTAAACCGCTCGCAGCCGGCGAAATGCTCGGTTGTTTTGCGCTCTCTGAACCCGAAGCCGGTAGCGATGCGACCAATCAAAATACCGTTGCAGTCCGGGATGCCGAGCATTACATTCTAAACGGTACGAAAAACTGGATCACGAACGGCGCGACCGCCAATGTCGCACTCGTCATTGCAGCTACCGATAGGTCAAAAGGCCACAAGGGGATCAGTGCTTTTATAGTAGAAAGAGATACACCGGGTTATTCCATCGGAAAGAAAGAGAAGAAGCTCGGAATACGGAGTTCGGATACTGTCTCAATTGCTTTTGAAGATTGTAAAATACCGGCTGCTAATCTCATTGGTGAAGAAGGACTCGGATTTAAGTTTGCTATGAAAACATTAGACGGCGGCCGTATCGGAATTGCAGCACAGGCGCTTGGTATTGCCCAGGCATCGCTGGACGCGTCGTTAAAGTATTCACAGGAACGAAAGGCGTTTGGTGTCTATATCTCCGAGCATCAGGCAATTCAGTTCAAGCTGGCTGATATGGCGACAAATATCCAGGCAGCGAGATTGCTCACACTCGAAGCCGCAATTGCAAAAGATCAGGGACAGCCATATGCAAAGAAGGCGGCAATGGCAAAATTATATTCATCGAAGATAGCCGTCGAGGCAGCACTCGAAGCGATTCAGATACACGGCGGATACGGATATATAAAAGAATATAATGTTGAACGCTATCTCCGCGATTCGAAAATTACCGAAATATATGAGGGTACTTCGGAGATACAACGCATTGTTATTGCACGGAATTTGTTGAAAACATAAATGGGTACTTCAATATTTTTGGGAAGGGCGATTCATGGATCGTCCTTCCAGGCATGACATCTTTGATAGCCCTTGCCTAATTCAACATTTTTCATTATTATCGCAGATGATTCATTTTATTTAATAAATCAATAAAGGCGTTTATATGCTGGTTGTTTGTCTATTGACCGCTTTGTTAATTACCGGTTGTGCTTCTCAACAAGATGAGGGAGAAGAAGGCCCCGTTCAAATGCAATTCGATGTGAACCGGGAATTACTCGGTGATTCAGTCCGGGTTGCAGCCAGTAACATCGGTTTCTCACCGCCGAAAAACTGGCAGCCGTTGCCGGACAATGTATTCGAAGAAGCATTCCGGCACATTACACGATTTGATGCGGAAGATGATATTTTTTCAATTACACCGGTATATATTTTTCTGCATCAGCAAAATGGTAGTGCATTGGTGGTCTCCGAGATAATAACCGAAAACAGCGATGCATTTACCGGAGAGTCTATCCATGCCTTTCGTTCCCGTGTATCAGATCGATTTGAAAATCAGGATATTCAGGAAGCGGATTTCCTGAAAGAAGATATACATATATATCAATACATAATTCAAAAAGAAGACACCGTTAATTTTAAATTATTATTTCAAAATAGGGATAATAAAATTTTTCAGTTTGATTATGTAGTACCACACGCTGTATACCTTTCAGAAAGTAAAGCCATTGAGTCGTCAATAGGATCCATTCACCTATATTAGTACTGGCATTATAGGAGGATATTATGATTCACAAAGCAATTTCTTTGATAGTGATTGTAGTACTTTTATTTATGATGGTCGGGTGCGCTGCACACACCCATGTTGTTGGCGATGGTGCCCAACGAGGTCAAACAGATGAAGCGCGCCAATGGTATATTCTCTTTGGTCTCGTTCCAATTAACGATGTCGATACAAACATGATGGCAGGTGATGCTGATGATTACACTATACACACAGAGGCATCCTTTTTGGATATAGTGATAAATATCTTTACACAATGGGTAACCGTGACATCGCGGACTGTAACCGTAACACAATAGTAGTATGTTGTTTGTCAATTAATCTATTGTGATTCAATGGCTTTAATAAATAAAAAAGAAGTAGCATCAATTCTCGAAGAAATCGGTACTCTCCTTGAACTCAAAGGGGAGAATCCGTTTAAAACCCGCGCCTATTTTAATGCAGCCCGAACTATATCCGGTTTAACCGGAGACTTGCAACAATTGGTTGAGAGCGGAGAGATCGGTAAGGTAAAAGGGATCGGGAAAGCGCTTGCCGAGAAAATTACCACACTGGTTACCACCGGGGAATTGGCGTATTATGAAGAGCTGAAGGCGGAGTTCCCACCGACAATATTTGAATTAATGAACATTCCCGGTCTCGGTCCGAAAAAGATTAAAAAATTGTATGAAACCCTCGGCATAAGTTCACTTATCGAGCTTGAATACGCGTGCAACGAAAACCGATTGGTTGATCTGGAGGGGTTCGGCGCAAAATCGCAGGAAAATATTTTGCAGGGAATAGAAGCGCGTAAAAAATACAGCGAGAAATTTCATCTTCCGGTGGCGGAACATGCGGCAACAACCATGATCGAACATATTCGCAAAGCAAAGGGAATTAAACGTTCCGATATTGCAGGAAGTTTGCGGAGAAAAAAAGAAATTATCGGCGATATTGATATACTGGTAAGTGCGGCTCAAAATGACACTCCGGCTATTATGAAAAAATTTGTTTCCGCACCTGAAGTGGAACGCGTCATAGCCGGAGGAAAAACAAAATCGAGTGTGATATTGAAATCGGGTATCAATGTAGATCTCCGGGTAGTTGCCGATAAGGAATTCCCGTTCGCATTGCATTATTTTACCGGCAGTAAAGAACATAACGTCCGGATGCGCACAATAGCAAAAGACCATAATCTCAAACTCAATGAATACGGTCTTTTTCATGAGTCAAACAATAAACCGGTCGCGTGTAAAGATGAGAAAGATATACTTAAAAAATTGGGATTGGTTTATATAGAACCGGAACTACGTGAAGACTTTGGTGAAATAGAAGCGGCAGAAAAGAATAACTTGCCCGGTCTCATAGAAGAAAAAGATTTACGGGGAACCTTCCACTGCCATACAACCTATAGCGACGGTGCAAATACCCTCAAAGAAATGGCAGATGCCGCAATGCAAAGAAAGTGGCAGTATCTCGGCATTGCCGATCACAGTAAATCGGCTCAATACGCGCGGGGACTTTCAAAAGCGGATCTAAAAAAGCAAAGAAAGGAAATAAATTCATTAAACGAACAATTTGATTCGTTCCAGATTTTCCATGGCATTGAATCAGATATCCTTGCAGACGGTTCGCTTGATTACGATGATAAAACTCTGGGAGAGCTCGATTTTGTCGTTGCATCCGTCCACAGCAGGTTTAAAATGTCTGAAGCCGAAATGACCAGGCGTATAATAAATGCGATAAAAAATAAGAATACGACCATCCTCGGTCATCCGACCGGGCGACTGCTGCTGTCCCGTGATGGTTATCAGGTAGACCTTGTCAAAATAATTGAAGCGGCAGCGGATTACGGTAAAGCCATCGAGATTAATTCACACCCTTACCGGCTTGATCTGGATTGGCGGATGGTGAAATTCGCAAAGGAGAAAGGGGTGAAAATATTTATAAATCCGGATGCACATAATACCGAAGGATTGGATGATGTCCGGTTTGGTGTCGGAATAGCGAGAAAAGGATGGCTGGAAAAGGAAGATGTTATCAATGCGATGGAAGTTGATCGTGTTATAAAATATCTTGGATTGCTATAACTTTTTCATTTAATTTACGTATGGTTTGGTATAATACAATTTATATCTATAAATTTATAGGTGGACTATGCGAAGCAGTTCAAATATAATCTGGGGGCTGCTGTTTATTGCGGCCGGTGTCATTTTATTACTAGATAATTACGGCTATGTCAACGCGTGGTATATTCTGAGCACATATTGGCCGATCATACTTATCGCAATCGGTTTAAAAATACTTTGGGATGTGAAACGGAAGCCGGTCGAAAGAATAGTCGGTGAATCTTCCAAAAAAGATTGGCAGCGGTCGGCATCAGAGGATGCGGGATACAGTTCGGTAACTGAAGACGATCTTCTGAAAGAATCCAATGTTATGGGCGATATTGAGGTGACGGTAAAATCGGGAAACTTCAAAGGCGGGTACGTCAGCAATGTATTTGGCGACACCAAGATCGATCTCTCACATATAAATGCCGCAGACGGTGAACACGCTTTGCGTCTCAGCGGTGTGTTCGGGGATGTAAAGATCGACACACCGCACAATTTGCCGATTCAGGTATCCGGGAACACACTCGCAGGTGATATTGCAATACGGGAGTATAAAAAAGGCGGCTTCGGCCAAACTATATCCTATAAATCTTCGGATTACGATACGGCACCGAAAAAATTACATATAGACATTTCCCAGGTTTTTGGAGATCTGAAAATATATTGATGAACGACCTTATACAACGTTTAAAAAAAGAGTATCCGGATCCCGCCGTCGCATTAAATTATAAGACACCATTTGAGTTGCTTGTCGCAGTAATTCTCTCGGCACAATGCACCGACGTGCGTGTTAATATAGTAACGGAAACATTGTTTAAGAAATACCGCAAGCCGGATGATTATCTCAACGTACCGCAGGAAGAATTCGAAGCTGATATAAGATCGACCGGATTTTA
>SKXH01000132.1 GCA_007128495.1 Bacteroidota bacterium | reverse complement strand
TCTGTGCCCAACATAGAAAAGATTAATTATCATGTTCTTGAGGATATATGCATAGTATATTTTCATACCCTCGACCTTCCCGATCCCTATCGGGACGCTCTCCCAGCTGAGCTACGGCCCCGTGTGGTGGACTGCTTGTCCCGACGCTTTTTGTCGGGAAGCTACGGCCCCGTGTGAAGGGCTGTTTGTTCCGACTCTCTTTGCCGGAAACTTATCGCCCTTATTAAATTGCAAACTCATTACGAAAGATACGGTGATTCAGTTATAAAGTCAAATTGCGAACCCGTCTATATTTTCGTATCTTTATTTTCTATTTTATTAAACTACCCATTAAAAGGATTTTTATATGGCAGCATCGCTTACCATCGGACTCGTCGGTTACGGCAAAATGGGCAAAGCTATTGAAGCCATGGCAGAAAAGCAGGGTTTGGCCGTTGGAAAGATTATTACGTCAAATGAAAATCAGGGAGGAGAAGCTATACGGTCGCTAAAACAAAGTGATGTTGATATTCTGCTTGACTTCACCAATCCGGCTGCGGTGGTTGATAACATCCAAGCTGCGGCAGAAGCCAAAATTAATATGGTTATCGGTACTACAGGGTGGTATGATAAACTCGAAACCGTGCGGTCGATAGTAGATCAATATAAAATAGGTTTATTTTACGCATCGAATTTTTCAATCGGTATGAATATTATGTACCGGCTTGTACAGGAGGCGGTGCGGCTTGCAAATGGGTTCCCGGAGTATGATACCTTTGTCCACGAAATGCACCATAACCAGAAAAAGGATAGTCCGAGCGGATCGGCGTACACTCTTGCAAATATCATTCTCAACGAATCAACCCGTAAAAAGCACATTCTAACCGACAAGCAATCCGGACTGATCGACCCGGAAACACTCCATGTATCATCGACACGGGCAGGATCGATCGTCGGGACACACATTGCAGGATTTGATTCTGACTTCGATTCCATTGAGATAAAACATAGCGCAAAAAACAGGGTTGGTTTTGTGCAGGGCGCGCTGCGGGCTGCTCAATGGGTTAATGGGCGCACCGGTTTGTATACAATGGACGATTTTTTACGCGCGTAAGAGTATTATTTGAAAAGGAATTCTGGTGATGGCAGTTAACGCACAGTTGAAAAGGAAGACCAGCCGCATTATCCGAAAGCTTGAAAAGCACCTCGGAACTCCCGTTCGAAATAACGGGAAAAATCCTCCCGAACTGCTCGATATGTTGATCGCTACGCTGCTCAGTCAAAATACGAATGATACTAACAGCTACCGCTCCCGATAAAACGTTTTATGCAATGCAAGATTTGGTTCCCGGTCAAAAAATGTATTCGTTCCACACAAATCTGATCCGTTTTGGAAGAGAGGTTTGCAAATCACAACGTCCGGAATGTTACCGGTGTCCGTTGGTAGCGTTATGTGGGTACGGTCAAAAATTTGTGAAACAGGATGGCAAAGGAAAGAGCAAAGCTGCCGGAATAAAAAAACGTGATTTTATGTTGTTGGATAATGTATGAAATGCCAGGTGAGCGCCCGGCTCACCCGGCAATAAGGTGTAAAATCTTAACCTTCTTGCTGCCCGACGTAATCTTCCCAATCCATATTTTTATAGTGGTCTTCAGCAATGAATGAAAGCACATTGATGAACCGCTCGGGCGGTAAATAACCGGGAGCCACGGTAACCGGCTGGCCTTCGGAAGTAAGGAATACGTGTGTAGGAAACCCTTCGGCGCCAAGCGTCGATGCGACCTCTTGCTCGCTCATTTGTTGGCCGTTAAATCTCACCTGTTTTTGTGATTCGGCATCGAGTGAGACCGGTACAAATTTATCGTTCATATAATTGACAATTGCTTCATCTGAAAAAGTTTCTTCTTCCATCTTTTTACACCATGAACACCAATCGGTATGAACATATACAAAGATCATTTTATCATCGTTCAGCGCTTTTTCCGCCCCGTCTTGTATATTTGTCCAGGATATTTTGCTGTTACTTTTATTCGAGGCAGCGTCTGTTTCAGATTGTCCGCACGCAATAAATACAAAAGAAACCAGGAATATAATTGCTACTTTGATGTGTCTCATAGATCTCCTACAAATTTAACTTATATATAATTCTTTATGTGTTAAACAGTTCGCCGGAATGTAAGGTTCCGGTCGAGCGATATAGTTATTGAAATAACACACCTATACTGAGCTTATGTCCGGTGCCGAGATCGTTTTGTAACGGTATGAAAGCATAATCAAGTTTTAATACGCCGTGGTGAATCCCTACTCCCGCAGTAATACTTCGTGCATCGATACCTGATTGAAGACCGATCCGTGCAAATATGGTTTCGGAGTAACCGAACTCGCCGCCGAACATGAGATGCAGCTTATCGTCACCGCTGTACTGCAGTGCATCGACTGCAAGACGAATAGCCATATCCTGAACGATAAAGGGAAGCTCATATGACGATCCGACACGGTAGGTCAACGGAAGTTCCGATGGTTCTTCCCGAAGATCATTCATAGCTCCGATGTTTAATACCGAGACTCCGAAAAATAATCCCGGTGTCGTTGAACGGTATTGCAATCCGAGATCGATGCCGTAACCGGATGCTTCATCGATGTAGAGTTTTTCATAGAGAAATTTTCCGGTGACACCTGCACGAAATGAGGGGCTTATTCTATAAGCAAATGACAATCCGGCACCGAAATTACGGGCGGTAAAATCAGATTCAGGGGGGCCGGGGCGTGTGCGGACTTCAATGCCTTCAATACTCGAGTTGTACAAAGATATGCCGAGCGAAGCTCTGCCGAGCGGTATTACACCGCTTCCATACTGCAGCGACATATCCTGTATCCAGGAGGTATGCATGAGCTGAATTTCGGAATGCGGCATATCTGCAATTCCGGCAGGATTATAATGGATGATAGACGGCTCGTGGTAAAGCGCAGTACCCGTACCACCCATTGCGGCGGAGCGAACATTTGTCTCGAATTTGAGAAAAGTAAGTCCGCTTGATTCGCCGGCGGTCAAATACTGACTTACCAAAATCGTAATAACCAGAAAAAAGTATAACCGTTTCATTAGAATTCAATTCCGACACTAAATACATGATAACTTGACGGTGCGTTTGGTTCGAATACCAGCGTATAATTAAACGATGGGAGCCAATCTCCGACAGGGTAACGGATTCCGATGCCGAGCGACGGTTTATTTTCTTCGTCGTTGGTCATATCCTCAATACCACCGCGCAGAATGATGTTTTCGGTCATATACGCTTCAACTCCGGCTCGTAAAATAAAATTGTATGCCCCGGAATATTCTCCCTGCATACTGATCAGCAATGTCTCATCTTGCGAAAGATATGATCCGCCTATTTGATACAGGAGAGGAAAATCATCCGTTGTGGTGCGCCCCCGTTGTTCATAAAGCGGTGTCGAATCCCACTTATACTTGCTGTTGATATCTTTTATATTTGCAGCAAGTGTGATTTGGTTATTTAATTTATACAGAAGTCCCATATCGAGCCCGACCGTTGTACTCGACATATCATCGTATAAATTGAAATAAAATAATTTAAATGCGATTCCTGCGGCGAAGCGTTTGTTAAATTGAATTCCGAAGCCAAACGAAAAAAGATTTTCGGAAGTTGAGAGATAACCGGTGTGTACCCCGTCGCGGTTACGTCCGTCAATATCCGAGACGCCCGCATTAATTACCGATACCGAAAATCCGGCGGACGGCGGTATATGGGTGGTGAAATGCAGAAAGTTCAATGACCGGTCGAGACTTAATAATCCCATACTTGCGTCGAATGTCGGCACCTCGGTAAATGCTATAGTAGCGGGATTATAATAACTTCCCACCGCGCCCAGTGTGACTGCATTGACTGCATTGCCCATCGCTATGCCGCGTGCCCCGAAACCCATTCTGCTGAACGCTCCGGGATAAGCACCATTATTATCTGCCGATACATCACACGGTAAAACGGCAAATAATAACGTTATGATTGTTATATATTTAATCTTTTTAGCTATATAGTTTTTCATCGCAGCACCATGATCTTTCCCCAACGCTCATTATTACCGTTGATCAAAACGCGATAGAAGTAAACGCCGTTCGGAACGATACGGTCGTTATTATCTTTGCCGTCCCATATTTCATCGTGCTCGTGATTTCCCGACCGGCTTGCGTTACGAATAAGGGTGCGGACCCGGTTCAGCGCAAAGTCGAATATCTCGATGGTAATGTCGGCATTCTGTCCGTTGGTATCGTAGTGAATGCGAGTGTCGGTAATTGATGGAGAGAATGGATTCGGATACGCGTACGTTTCATCCTTTCCGGCGACTTCCTCGAATGTACGGAATATAGTCCACTCATAACCAAACCTGCTGCCCGCGTGATCATCCGTTCGGGCAATACCTTCCGTGGTACCGATCCAAACGTAACCGGAAGTTGCAGCCACTGATAGAACTTCACGGGTTACGAACCGTTGCCGCAATTCATTATCTACAATCGATCCCGATCCTTCCCACGTCCTCCCGCCATCATCGGATTTTTTTGCTCCTTCTTCAGTTGCTACATATACCGTTGAATTGTGAAATGCAAAATCGTATACCTGAATACCATGGAGAACGTTGGTCCAGCTTTCACCATGATCGTCGGTATAACTGACGCCATAAAGTTCATCGGGATCTTCCGCCCGCCAATTGGTAATCCATATTCGCACGGTACCGTCCGGTAAAGTTTGATCGGCAATTTTCGTTACCCAGTTTCCCAGAATACCGTCGATTTGATTTTGATGATTGAATTTACGCCAGCTTATGCCGCCGTCATGAGAAACATTCACACCGTTTGCGCTGCCAGCCCAAATAGTGGAGTCGCTTGCGACGTGGACGGAAAAAAGACGATGATTAAGATGGCCTTCCGGAATAAGCTGACCGGCGATTGGAGATAGTGCAAAATCATGCGTGCTGTCCGGATGAATGGTATCAAGATAATCGGGCGGTAAGATAACTTTTTCCCACGTCTCACCAAAATCGTTTGATTTACGCAGTCCGCCGGCAAAACTCGCAGTCCAGACTTCCTCACCAAGTGAAGAGATACTGAATGTTATATTCGCAGCATCGGTGGTAATTCCTAAAACGGGTATTTTGTTTTCACCATAATCAAGCGTATCGACATCAAAATCATCGAGTGGTTGTTCGATATACGTCCAGGTTTCTCCGCCATCGCGTGAATAAGTATAACCGCTGCCTGCTTGCTGACTTCCTGCCGTAGTTTCCTTCCGGTAACCGGTTGAGGTCCAGATTGCAGATGTACCGAGATGAACGGAAAAAATTCCGTGCGGCTGAAATGCATCGTCGGCCCTGAAGTGCGTCCAGGATGATCCGGAATCAATCGTCCGTGTCAATCCGCCGCCTGTGCCAAACCAGATTGAATCGGCTCGGGATGTCGCGTGTGATGCGCTGTTGCCGGGAGGTTTTGCAAACGGACCGCGTTCTGAGCTGATTGAATAGGTGGTGACTATCTGTCCGTTAAGTGAAAGACTCCCGAAAAACGATATAAGAAAAACGATAATTGCTATCTTCAATTATTTCACCACTAAATTATGAATATACTCTTCACTGGACTCGCCTAAACGGTCGAAAGCTGTGAAATGAAATTTATGTGTACCCAGCTTTGCGTCAGACGGAAATGGAATATCAATCCTGAATTGACCGTCGGTAACCTTAGTTAAATTTGGTAAATTGACCCGCACACCGTCAGGTTGTATGTTGTATGACTCTACCCGGACAACGTCGTCGACACCATCCGGATCATCTGCATTTACAATAAACGATATAATTTCTTCATCATCTATCGTTGCAGTATCGATTGTATCGGGCGCTTCCACGCTCACGATTTCCGGGGGTTCGTTCTCGCGGACAAGTTGAACCGATTTGGAAATTTGGTTGCTGATGTGTCCTTCATTTGTTTCAGCAAACATAGTAATAGTATGGTGACCGACTATGGTACGGTGAATTGAAGCTTCTAATGTTCCAGACAGCGCAATAGTTTCATTTTGCGTATTACTTATTTCTTCCACAATTCCCTCATCGACCGGTGTGGCAGAGTCCGGCCCTCTGAGCCGGTAATGGAGATTCAGGTGTTGCGCCCCGCGCGGCTCGATATCTGCAGTAAATATCCACGAAACTGTTATTTTATCGTCGGGATGGATTTCACCGTTGACGTAAATAGTATCGGTATTAATTTCTTCCGGTGAAATGGTTACATTATTAATGAAGGGAGTATCTAACGACGGGTCAATTATACCTTGCCGTTCGACTTCACAACTGCTGAAACTAAAGAGGGCAATAATAATAGGGACGATAAGAAAGTATATTGCTTTCACCGGGGCATTACGAAATATAGTTGCTTCCAAAGCACGTTATCCTTAAAAATTACAATCCATCATAAATTAAATCGTAGCAACTACGTTGCGATATGCCTCCTTGGTGTCTAAACAGTTAAATCCTTGTATAAAAAGCAATATATCTTATGCAAGTTACCAAATATTGTTTGTAAAGTCAACGTATTTACATTTGTACGACCACCGGAGTCGGTGTGAAACAGAGGATAAGTATAATATATGCCGACCACCCGATGCGCATCCGTACCGGGTCAAGCGGTGTCGGATCCGGAACCGGGGGATGCGTTAGTTTTATAACGAAAAGTAATATTACAGACATTAATAGCCAGCCAAGCCATCCTGTTAACGGAGGGGAAATACCGAAGAAGGGCAGTGCACCTAAAATTCCGAAAGTAAGCAATAAACCAAATATAATGTGAGCTAAATACCGGTGTTTCCTACCGAACATTGCATACGAGATATGTCCGCCGTCAAGCTGCCCGACCGGAAGCAAGTTTATTGCCGTAACGAGCATCCCGAACCACCCTACCAATAAATAGGGATAATGATAAATTTCACCCATCGGCGGGAAAAATGCATCGGGGCTTACCAGTAGGTTCTTGAGAAACAATAGCATAAGCGTTTGTCCGAAGACTATGTTCCCCTCGGGGATTTCTGCCATTTCACGGTATTCGGGGTGAATCCCGTAGAGGTATTCGATTCCCGGTAACGTGAGCATACCGTAGACGAGTACACCAAACGCCACCACAAATCCGGCAATAGGTCCGGCTATGCCGACATCAAATAGAACTTTTTTATTGGGAATAATTGACCTTATGCGAATGACTGCTCCAAATGTACCGGGACTGGGATATATTGGTACTGGAATATAGAACGGCAGTGTGGCTTTGAGTCCATGATATTTCGCGGCGAAATAATGTCCGAATTCGTGAAAACTCAAAACAGCAAGCAATAAAATCGAATAGGTGAGTCCGTGGCGGAAATTTTCAAGCTCATACGGATTGAGATTGAGCCACGCAACGCCGGCATTTGTCGTCGTGAAAAATGTTAATAAAAACAGCAGAATATGGAGCCAATATTTAGGCTTGTACCGCTGTCGGATCAGAGGAGACTGTCCGTATCCCCGGTAATAATCTTCCGCACGCAAATGACTGTACTTCTCTCAATAATTAATGAAATAATTGCAATATTTACAGATATAAAGTAAGGAAAAATGGTGAGAATTCAAATATTATACTCCCCGGGTTCGGGGGATACCCGGGGAGAATTACAATTAAACTTAACTATTCAGCTTCAACTTCTTCGTCATCTTCTTTATCTCTTTCAAGATCCCGCGGATGTGGGGAGTCGGGAAGCATTGTGTTACCACTTGCATATATCTCGGTCTGTGATGAATTACCGCTAAATAACGAATCAAGCGCATCGGAATCCATTGCTGAGTTTAATCCGGCATTGATACCGAATGCAAAAGCGAGGGTTAAAGTTAAAGCGGCGATTTTTTTCAATGTAGCTTTCATAAGTGTTACTCCTTTTGTTTATTTGTTATTTTTGGTGTAATTGTGATAGTTATCACTGCGTTTGACGGTTAATTTTCTTATTTAGTATAAAAATTAGCGAAATGTTTATTTTCACTTGTGTGAGTCCGTTGTATTGACAATAAATATAATTTTCGTTAATTATGTAATCTCATAAAAAATAGGCGGAAATCTATCAGTAATCTCTCGATAGTTTTTCCAGTGAAGGTATTGTTAGCTAAATTAAATCATTTACTTATAGTGATTTAAAAATAATCGGGTGATTAGCTATTTTTATGTCCCCGACACCAATGTGCATATATAAATGAATTTCCACAAGATATGATTGCGATAAGTAAATAAAAAATATTTCATAAAATACTGCGAATACATTAAAGAAATTTTTGCATATCG
This sequence comes from Bacteroidota bacterium, assembly GCA_007128495.1. Lineage (GTDB taxonomy): Bacteria > Bacteroidota > Ignavibacteria > T3Sed10-11 > T3Sed10-11 > T3Sed10-11. The sequence continues at coordinate 804 of SKXH01000132.1, read as the reverse complement.
AAAAAATTGCGGGTTTTTAAATGTGGATATCTGAAAATAAGGTGTTATTGACCTGGATAGTGTTAGCATTAACCCTGGTGGCTGTATTTCTCTATTCACCGGGCGCATCCCCCTTGATCTCCGTTTTAACGAATATAATGTTTCTGACCATATTTGTATTCTGCCTTTTCATCGTAATCCGTGAAAAGCATTGGGGAAATAAAATCATATTTTTGAATTTTATGCTGTTCGCCGCTTATTTTTTAATAACTGCCCTTTACCCGTTAACCGGATATTCGATATTTACAAATACGGATTTTGCACGTCATTTTCACTATCAGTATGGGACTATATATTATCATATATTTTTATTGCTTGCAGTATCCTATTTAGTTATTGACCTCTTATTCCGTCAGCGTGGAATATTGATAAAATATGTCATTAGCTTGAGTATAGTCAGTGTGGTAACATTCACATATTATGGTTCTTTTTTTGAGGATTCCAAATATTTGTATAACCATCCGGATTTTAGGGATTGGTATGCAGTAGATAGCGGGTATTATAAATTACAAAAAGAATCTGGTGAAATACCTACAGCAGAACAAATTGCATCCGTTGTAACGCTGAACGCCTGGAAAGATGGAAAACCGGTAGGTGAACTTTATGAGAATGAGAAAATAGCCCGCATCAACGAGTTGCTACCTTATGTGGAGGGCCAGAACTATATGGTGTTATTAATGCGGCCATTACATAAAGCAAATGTATATATAAACACCTTCACAATTTTCCTGATTTTCCTTTTCTTTGCGTATCAATTTAAAAAGG
>SKXH01000142.1 GCA_007128495.1 Bacteroidota bacterium | reverse complement strand
CCGGCAGGTACCATATGCCGCAAATCGGCGTGCCCGAAACCATCCGTCCACACCGTCTCGTGTTCGACTGCTAATGCTGCCGATAACCCCGGTACGTTATTCTCATCGACATATTTTTCAAGAATAGCTTTCGCTTTTTCGATTTTTTCTTCAATTGTAATCTCCGCCGGCTCTTCCGCTATGACCGGTTTGGATGTCAGCGCGAATAACAATAGAAGTATGATAGACAATGATATCCTTATATTTAAATACATAAAATGCTTACTCCGGTCATTATGGTTATTGTAACTGATTATTTTCCTGCTGGTGTGCTATAAGTTGTCTTGCAAGTGCAATAATTGGATTAATGAGAACAAATCCTTTCATTGATTCATTGCTGAATACTACCGATAGTTCCGTGCATCCTAATATTACCGTATTAATATTCTTCTTTTTATAATAATTAAACACTGTCTCGAGATCTCGTCTCGCACGATCGTGTAAATATCCCAACACTTTTATTCCGTATTCCCCGTCATAAATGCTTTGATGGATTATATCCTGCAATGAATCTTCTTCAGGGATACAAACATCATAGTTGTGCTTCGAACCATATTGAGGGAATAATTCGCTTTTATACGAACCTTTTGTGGCAAGAACACCCACTTTTTTAATATCCGGTTTTTCGGCTTTGATAATTTTGAATGTTTCATCTATCATATTAGTGAGGATTATCTCACCCAAATTACCGACACCGGACTGGATAACAGAAAATATCCCTTCAGCGTGTGCAGTGTTGCAGGGAATACCTATATACCGCGCACCGCTTGAGTGGAGCGTTTTTATCTGATTGACGATTTCGTAAGCGGGATTGACGGATGTTTTGCCCAATAGAAATTCAGTTCTATCCGCAATGGCGTGTGGTGCACTGATGCTTATCACCGGCGGGTAATCCTGATCGCGGTTGGCGTTGGAAAGCTGTAAAATAGCTTGTTGTAATGCAAGTCCCGCGTACGGTCCGACCCCACCTACAATACCTATACTATTTTTCATACTATCATCTAAATTAAAACAGCCAATCCAATTGCAGTGACAGAAAGGACAAGAAAACCGACGGCCACCGAAAGCCAAAATTTTGAACCGAGCCCAACCGAACCTTGTCTCTTCCTGAACAACCATTCAACAACTGCATTACACAGAATCACAAATATTCCAACTACGAACAGTATCAATACCAGCTGGAACCATGATTCTATACCCGACCGGAGTTCTATAATAAATAGAGAAATGATGCCGAGCAGTAATCCAAACACACCGCTCAACCATACGACAAGCTGTCGCTGTTGTTCAAGGTTCAGGTTAAAATATCGCATATAATTCATAAGCAATTAACCGGCAAAAAACCGTACAATTAATACAAATGGAGCAGCTATAGTCTCAATTATAGTCATAAAAATTCCTCTGAATGTGGGGTTGTTCAGAAGAAGTAATACAATAAAGATACCGAGGAAACCGATACGACGGTAATTATCACCAAGCTCCTGCGGGAGCATAGAAGCAAGAATATGTGACCCGTCGAGCGGCGGGATCGGCAGCATATTGAATACTGCGAGAATAACATTCAGATAGATTCCGTTTAACATCAACCGTACAAAAAATTCTGTTGTACCGCCCGGCTCACCCGGAGTTAACATTAAAACCATACCGGTAATGACCGAAAAAACAAAGGCAAGAGCGATATTCGATGCCGGCCCCATAATCGATACAAGAATATCATCCCGTCTGAAATTACTAAAGTTTGCAGGATTAACCGGAACCGGCTTAGCCCACGCAATAAAAACCCGTCCTGCAACTATCACTGAAACCAATGGTACAAGGATCGAACCGATTGGATCGATGTGCGGTATCGGGTTTGCCGTCAATCTGCCTGCTCGTTTCGCCGTCGGATCCCCGAGCCGTAATGCTGTATAGCCATGAGCCACTTCATGTACAATAACAGAGATCAATAATATTGGGAGAATCAGTAAAAAGTCAGTCATGGACGTGGATGATATTGTGTATGAATTTGTTTTAAATAGGAACGATCAATGTGTGTATAAATTTGTGTCGTAGAGATATCGGCGTGACCGAGCAATTCCTGCACTGCCCGCAGGTCGGCGCCGGCTTCGAGTAAATGCGTTGCAAATGAGTGCCGTAATATGTGCGGGTAGATCCTTTTTTTTAACCCGGAATTCTTTGCAGCTTCCTGAATGATATTCCAGACTGAAACCCGGCTCATAGGAGCGCCGCGTCGATTTAAAAACAGCACATCATTTCCGCGTTTTGCTTTTGTTAACCCCGGCCGTAGTTCTGTGAGATATTTCCGTATCCATTCAAGAGCAATACGTCCGACCGGCACAACCCGTTCTTTTTCTCCCTTCCCCCTTACCCGCAGCACTCCTTCCTGTGTCATCAATTGTTGCCGGGTAATTGCTATAAGTTCGGATACCCGCATACCCGTTGCATACAAACACTCAAGCATCGCACGATTGCGTATCCATAAACCCGGTTCATCAACCGGCACACTTTCAATCAGGGTGATTACTTCCTCTACCGATAATGTATCGGGTAATTTTTGTGTATTTTTCGGGCTGTCGATGAGCTCTGCAGGATTAGACTGCCCTCTTTCTTCTTCGAATAGAAATGTATGAAATCCACGTATGGTTGATAGCGCCCGGTTAATGGTGGTCGATTCTAATCCCCGTGCTTTCATTTTTGAGAGGTATGCCGATATATCGTGTTCGGTTACATTTGAAATATTTTTGATACCTGCAGATTCTAAAAATAGCGTGTAGGCATCGAGATCCCGTTTGTAACTTTTCAATGTATTCTGCGAAAGTCCTTTTTCGACTTTCAAATAATGCACATAAGATTTCAATTCCTGCATACCATTAGCTGTTTATCATCTTTTTGTACCCGGCTCAGTAGGCGTTTCCTCCGGCGGCATTGCGCCTGTCTCCTTATATTCTTTTTCCTGCAATGGGCCCTGCTCCAACCTCCCCGCATTTTTATCCTTTTCTGCTTGACCGGGATATTTAATTCGCGGATGGTGTATACCGACAAGGACCTTAAAGAATGCTTCGCGTATATTAGTAAGGTCTTTGAGCGTCAATTCACACTCGTCAAGTTCACCTTCCTCGAAGCGTGATTTTATGATGCCGTCGATAGTCGCCTTCAATTTCGCGACAGAGGGTTCATCAATGGAGCGTGATGCCGCTTCCACTGCATCCGCCAGCATGACGATACCCGTTTCCTTTGTTTGGGGTTTCGGACCCGGGTAGCGATAGTCGTTCTCGTTGATAACATCATTTTCGCTCTTCTTTTCGAGCGCCCGGTTATAAAAATACGAGATCAGCGTTGTTCCATGATGCATGGGGATAAATTCGAGTATCTCTTTCGGTAAACCGTGTTTTTTACCGAGTTCATAACCGTCTTTAACGTGGGAGATCAGGATAAGGGAGCTCATCCGTGGAGACAATTTATCGTGACGGTTTTTAAAACCCATTTGATTTTCAATAAAGTACTCCGGTTTTAATGACTTACCGATATCGTGGTAATACGCCCCCACACGTGCAAGTATCGTGTTCGCATTGATAACCTCAGCCGCCGTTTCGGCAAGACTTCCCATCACCAAGCTATGATGAAAAGTGCCCGGAGCTTTTTGTGAAAGTTCTTTTAACAACGGATGATTAAAATCCGACAACTCGAGCAATGTCAGGTCAGTCGTTATTTTCCAGACCCGCTCAAAAAAGATCAATAAACCGAACGTCAGGATCGGTGAGAACAACGCATTTGCTCCTGCAAATGTTACCTCTCGAAGCATTGCCATCGGAGTTTCAAATCGTTCCAATCCGAGAGCAAGGATAGTCAGCGTGTAGCCGAGAAATATAAACACCATTGATCTGAATATTTGTGTCCGGTGTTTTATATCACGCACCGTATATGCAGCGAGTGCACCTCCAATGAGCGACACAATCATGATGGAGTAATCATTGCCGCGAATACCCCCGACAAGCAGGGCGATGGTTACCACCCCGTAAAATGCAAGACGTGAATCGAACATAATTGTAAGAAGCATCGCAGCAGCGGGAACGAAAATCAAATACTCAACCGGTGCATCGACATTTACTGCATGTGATAAATAGGCAAAAAATGCCATCATTAAAATTATCAATGCAATTAATGCGATCTTGGCATTATTATTAAATACCTTCGGTCTGAACAGGAAAAAATATATACCGCAAAGGAGCAACACAATCGTTACATGCAGCCCCTTACCTGCATACTGCAGCCATAAATTAGTAACCCCACCCCGCTCCGCTTTTGCACGTCTGAAAGAGTCGAGCCGGAGTTTTGTATTCTCGGTTATCCGTTCGTGCCGGCTGACAATCCGTTCATTCTCGAGCACAAAGCCGATAGTACGGGGAACTTCTTCACGTGCAATAGTTCGTAACCGACCCGTTTCTTCTTCATCAAAAATTATATTTCCGCGAATATGGTAACTTCCGAGTTTAAGAGCGGCACTTTGCTTGGCCGGATCGTCAGGTAAGAGTTCGGATATCTCCTCTTCAAACGTCATGTTCACTTCCGATATATCGTAAAATCGATCTACCGGTGTAATGACTTCATCGGCATTTCTACGCAATGCGATATCCTCATGCTCGATATCATCTTTTGGTTTATTCAGAATACCACGCCGGTAATAATCACGAACAAAAGATTCAATCGTAGCACGCAATTCCTCAAGTGACGTTATTTCACCGGTATCCAATCCTTCGCGCAAACTTACCAATGCTTCCCATTCACCGGCATTGAATTGCACGGATAAGTCCCTTTTAAACTCTTGAAGCATAAGCGCATCACGTTCGAGTTGTTCCTGTACATCCGGCTCTCGACGCCTCACGGCTTCCCGTTCGCGATGGTCGAGTTCAAAATCTATTGCAGCTTTTATCCTCCCCGATAATGTTCGTAAACTATCAATCGAACGATCGACCTGTTCTGCATCCCGTCTAAAAACCGGTTTGACGGCATGCGCAGCTTCTTCCTTTTCGCGCTCGTACTGTCGTTCATCTTTGTATATCGGAAATGAAAAGGGTGCTATTATATCCTCACTTCCCCAAATCGATCCAATTCTGTATTCAAATTCAATCGACTCACCCCGCGGGAACATCAGCACCGTTAAAAATACCACGATCATAACTATCAAAACCTTGATAGTTAAACTGGTATTAAAATCAAAAGATTGAATCTTACTGCGGATTTTTCTTATTTTTTCGTTCATATACATAAGTTATAATATCACCAAAATGAGTGATAGAAGCAAGGCAATTAGCATTTTTGTAATGCAATGTACATCGGTTACTGGATAAGGTCGTGCATAAGTTTGTCAGGATGTTCGTAAAATTCTTTCGCGCCCTGCTCCCGGGCACGGGCAATAAATTTTTCCTTCTCCCGATCGCTCTTTGCCCACAGTACGAGCACACCGCGAATCCCGGCAGCACAGGCAGCATTATAATCAGAAACGGTATCACCCACGTATAGAGTTTCTTCGGGAGATACTTTTAAATCATCCAGCGCGCGCCGCATTCCCTGTGGATGTGGCTTTGGATGATCCACATTATCATCAACAATAATACTATCAAACATACCCAGCCGTACTTTCTTCGATGTAATTTGCCAGGCACGACGCGATTTACCGGTTACTATACCGGTAGTAAAACCATCCCCCCGGATTGCTTCCAACAATCCCGGAATGCCGGGGTATACACCGCCGAACAATTCATCGTGAAGACGCTCATAATATTGCATCATTATTCTATGTGCATCTTCCAGTTTGTCTTCTCCGATGTTTTGTTTTATAAAATGTAATTCCGAGGTAGGTTTCATTGCCAGTACCGTTTCTTTAGTTACGTGATCGCCCTTGAAATCACGCAGCGTTCGCCAATACACCTCCATATATAAATCCCATGTATTGATTAACGTACCATCGACATCGAAGAGAATACAACGTGGTCTCATAGGTGATATAGTCTATTAGGATTTGCGGATTGATAACGGGATAGTAACCTGATCGGTCTCACGGCTTGCGGCACCATCGAACCGAAATACAACAAGCTGAAATGCAGAACCGTCGGTTATATCATCGGGGATGGTAATTTCTGTCTCAAAATACCCCCAGTCAAGCGGGGATGCCGTCAACGTCCCTCCGATCTTTTTCACCTGTCCGTCACTATCAATAAGTTTATAATAAACGTTTCCCTCCGGCAGCAATGCAACCCCGGTCAAAGGTATGGCCCTGCCGACTTCAGTGTTCGGGTTGGGGTGAAAAACTTTTATGGTGTGTGATGAAGCCTTAATTTCCCTCAGCGAATCAAGTCCCTGCAGCCGGGTTAAACGCGAAGGACGGTCATTCCCTTCGGGCAAAATATTTACCGTAATATCTGTCGCTCGTATCGCGGCAACATCGTAGGGATATGTAATAACTTGAGTAACCATTGCATCCGGAGGTGGTCTGGTGAATCTAACTCTCACGTCAATTGTGTCACCGTCAGCACGTCTGGTCGCGTCCAGAATGCTGACTTCATAACCACCGGTACGCCGCTCACCGCTTGCAACAAAAATGTAAGTTGTGTCGCCATACTCTTTTGTATCCGTGAAACCGGTAGCGGCTAACTGCAGATTTTTATCTATCCATCGGGCAACCGGTCCGGGAATATCTCGCCGGTCAATACGCAATAATTCTATTCGACGATCGATTGACGGCAATAAGAGACCTCCTTCCTCGGTTATGTGAACTTCATCATCCCGGTTTTCTTTCTCTCCGGTCCGGGGAACACAAGCCATCATCAAAAATATCAGTGCTACAAAACACCCCGACGAAACGTTTCGTCTCATACACTTACCCCTCCTCCGATTCACCTCCGGACATAGCTTCGTCAATAGTGGAATGAATGGAAAAAACCCTGTCTAATTGAGAAATTTTTATCAACGATGCGACGTTATCGGTGAGACCGACAAGTTTTACTACACCGCCATTTTCACGCATCTGTCGTTCGGCAAATAGTAATGAGCTTAACCCGCTGCTGTCACAGAATTCCACCGTGCTCATATCAATAATAAGCTCCTGTATTGCCGATGTACAGATAATTAAAAATTCACCCTTGAGCTCGGGAGCAAGGTTTGCATTGAGTCTTTTCTCATAGAGCGATAATATAAGTTTACCGTTTTTTTCCTGTACTTCAAATTTCATCGTTCACTCTTAAAATTGTTCAAGAAATTCACACAATGAATTATACGCTAATTGTTTACTTTGACTGGTTATATACCTGTATTGTATGTTGTAGAAATAATCTCCATACTCTTTCGTAAAACTTACCCGGTATTGAGATGGTATTTTATTACTAAGATAGGCAGCAAATATTACAAATTCAAAATTCAGATCGATAACAACGTCATATTGCCGTTTTTTGAAACGATTGATAAATGTTTGTTTTGGTAAAAAGAAATAATTAATATCACTTTCTTTAAACCGAACAACCTGGGTTTTGGTGTACTGGCTTACCAGATTTGCAACTTGTGCCGAGGCAATAACTACACAATTGTATCCCTGAAATTTTTTTTCCAGAAACTTTACTACAGTTAACGCAAGTTCGGATAAATGTACATCATCGGGCATTATCACAAATACATTTTTTGAAGTTGAATAAAAACTGGTCAGGTCTTGTTGTGTATCCTTCGTCGATTGTATTGTTAAAATACCGTATTTTGTGCCGATGTATCTTCGTAATGATTGGAGCATGTAATATTATTCTTTCACCATACTTAAAAATTCATTTTCCCGCAATATTCTGATGTTAAGATCCCGGGCCTTTGTCAATTTTGAGCCGGCATCCGACCCCGCAACGACATAATCAGTACGCGTGCTTACCGAAGATGTCACTTTGCCGCCAAGGGATTCTATCAATGATTTTACTTCATCGCGGGTGTACGAGTCAAGCGTACCGGTTACTACAAATGTTTTTCCTTCGAGAGTCTTTTTATGTTGTTCGGGCTGCTTTGATTCAAGCTGAAGGCCGGCTTTCTTCAATCGTTCAACTAGTTCTATGTTATTCTTCTCCTTGAAAAATTCGACCACACTCTGTGCAATACGCGGTCCTATCTCGCGTATCGCCGTCAACTCCTCCTCATCCGCCTGTCGTAAGACATCTATTGACCCGAATTCTTTTGCCAACACCTGTGCAACGCCTTCTCCGACATGGCGAATTCCTATCGCATAGAGAACCTTTCCAAACGGACGTTGTTTGCTCTTCTCTATGGCATTGATAAGGTTTGTTGAACTCTTTTCACCCATTCGCTCAAGCGACTTGAGATCTTCTTTTTTCAAATCATACAGGTCGGCAGGTGTAGTAACTAATTTCGCATTTATCAATTGTTCCAGTATCGCTTCGCCGAGACCGTCAATATCCATTGCGTACCTGCTGACAAAATGCTGCAGCTTTCCCCGTATTTGAGCCGGACATTCGGTATTCAGGCAGTAATAATTTGCTTCACCCTCAAGACGCTTTATATTTGATTGACACACCGGACACGTATCGGGAAACGAAAATTCCTTCGTTCCTTTTGGACTTTTTTCACGCAGGACACCGGTGATCTTCGGAATTACATCTCCGCCTTTTTCAATGATAACCGCGTCTCCGACCCGAACATCGAGCCGCTTGATTTCATCGGCATTATGAAGTGTGGCACGTTTCACAGTTGTTCCGCCGAGCGATACCGGCTCGAGCTCGGCTACCGGTGTGATTGTACCCACGCGCCCGACCTGCAGTATAATATCTTGAACTTTACTTTCTGCCTTGCGCGACGTGAATTTATACGCCGTAGCCCAACGCGGACTCTTCGCAATTGCACCGAGTTGATTTTGCTGCTCGAGGGAGTCAACTTTTACCACGACACCGTCTATTTCATAAGGAAGTTCATCCCTGTTTTTTTCCTCTTTCCGGTAAAACGAGATCACCTCGTCTATTGATTGGCAGCGCGCGAATTTTTCGTTTACCGGCAATCCTATATCGAGCAACATATTCAATCGTTCATTATGACTGTCGCTTTTAATTTCTTCACCGAGCAATTGATATGCAAAAAACCTCAAT
>SKXH01000039.1 GCA_007128495.1 Bacteroidota bacterium | reverse complement strand
TGAGCAGACCGTTCTCGTGTATGGATTTATCATTATGATCGGGTTTTTCTCAATGCTGATCGTCGGTCAGATGTATAAGATCGTGCCGTTTCTCGTCTGGTTTCATACATTCAGCGACCGTGCCGGTAAGGAAAAAGTGCCGCTGCTCAAAGACCTGCTCAACGAATCCATTGCGACCATACAATTCTGGCTGCTGAACGCAAGCATCCTGATCATAATCGCCGGTACTTTATTGCTGCAGCAAACTATACAACTGATCGGGTTTGCTCTGTTGACACTTTCAGCAGTACTGTTTGCATATAATATCGGAAACGTTTATTACATACGGAGTTTGGAACATGGTAACAGAAGAAAAAGTGCGTAATGCTTTATACTCGGTCATCGACCCTGAGCTGGGCATCGATGTCGTCAACCTCGGATTGATATACGGTATCGATATCGATGATGAGAGCGTGACGATAACTATGACGCTCACGACACCGGGGTGTCCGCTGCACGAGAGCATGAGCAGCGCGGTGTATAATGCAATACGAACACTCGATCCCGACAAGGAAGTAAAGATCAACCTCGTCTGGGAACCGCCATGGACACCGGAGCGGCTCACCGATCAGGCAAAGGAAATGCTTGGATGGTAGGAATGATGGTTTGATTTCAACCGGAGGATGACTGGCAGATGTGTGACGCACAATATTAGATGAATGATCAGCCGGGTTTCAAAAAAATAATAACATAAAATAATACCAAACATAGAAAAAAGGAGTAATTATGTCCGGATGTTCACATGCAAATGAATATCAATCTTTAGTCGGTACGGCAGAAGAGCGACCCGATGAAATAAAGAACGCATCGCAGGAACGGATTGTCGAACTCGATGTTCGACCCATCGTGGCGGGCGGTAATAAACCCTGCGGTGCAATTAACAATGCAATCGAACAATTGAACGACGGTGAGATACTGCACATCATCAACTCATTCCAACCGGGTTCGTTATACCAACGATTGGAGCAGCAGGGATACAATCACTGGACGGAAAAAGATGGTGCTGATTGGCACGTATGGTTCTATAAACCTTAACTCCGGCGGCTTCAACCAAATATACTGCTATGCCAAAACACCAACCCTTCCAGAAATCATATATCTACACCGCACTGTGGCTGGCAATACTCGGCGGGTTTTCGCTCGGCGCCCACATTGCTATGCCGATGGGGTTCGGGTGGAACCTGCCGCCGTTTTATCAGATATGGGTGCAGACACACGGTCATATGCAGTTACTCGGCTGGACCGGGTTGTTTATTATGGGAGTGAGTCTGTACTTTATGCCCCGCTTTGTCAAAGTACCGCTTCCATATCAATTCCTCACAAAGTGGATTCTCATTCTGATCACGACAGGATTGATAATAAAAACCGGCGCCCTATTTACGATACCTTATCTTGCGGCGGGCACCACCGCTTCTTTTTTTACATATCTCGTGTACGCCGGCGGCGGGATGGAGTGGGCAGGAACTCTATTGTATTTGTTTTTAATTGGTACGTTATTCAAGCGAAAGCCGCGTAATTATGTAGGGCTGCAATCGGTGCAGCCGTTTTTCGCGATTATGGCAGCGGGATTCTTTTTTTACTCTACGCTCCATCTCATTCAATATTTTATGTTCGATGCCACTTCCCGAATGCCATGGAGCTCGTTAACGATTGATATATTTATTATGCTCGTATTGTTTCCGGTGGCGTTTGCATTTTCGGTCAGAACATTTCCGTTATTTATTCAGATACCGCCGTTTCGCGTTTCATTCTATTGGTTTGGAGTTATATATGGAACAAGTGCAGTTATCTATCTGACCGGAGCGGTTAATCACATACCTCCCGCTGTCGAAATAACAGCAAAGATTGTAATTTCCGGTATTATTCTCATTCTCATTTATCATCTCAAGTTATTCCCGAAAATGGTTTTGTCACCGCGCCGGTTTATGATACGGTATTACGGTGAAAAATATCTCAACGATCGTATCGACAGCGGCGCATTTACAAAAGCACGGCCGGGCTACTATGATTTCGGACAATACGGACGATTCGAACTGTTAATCTTTTCAGCTTATATCTGGCTGGCAATATATGCAGTGCTGGAAATCTTCAGAAATGTTTTCCATCTCACCGGTTCATCCGCTCTCTTCGGTCATGATCCGGTCAGGCATATTTTTCTGCTGGGATTCATTACCCTGCTCATTTTCGGTATGGCACAGCGGATGCTTCCGGGTTTCATGAAGAAAAAGGGATTATGGTCACAAAAGCTTGTAATATGGACATTCATACTCGGTAATCTTGCCGTGCTTGGCCGTGTACTCCCGATACTTCTTCCGCAGCCATGGTTTGCGGGTATTCCGGAGATTCATCAATGGTTGATGTACGGCTTCGGGATATCGGGTTTGTTTGCGATTGCCGCTCTGGCACTTTTACTCGTTAATTTGTGGAAAACGTTTAGAGGGTAATACTTTGGATTGCTGAAGCCCTGCTTCAGCTTTTATATCAAGATTGCACAATCATAAATATAATTACTATATTAATGATTATATTTCATACGTTATCAAACATACTTTCCGGAGAAGAACATGCATCCCCAAATCCACGGCGTTCTCGAAACATGCATATACGTTGCCGATCTCGAACGAGCAAAACAATTTTACCGCGATATCCTCGGTATTCAGGTTCACAGCGAACTTGAAGGAAGGCATGTATTTTTCAAAATAGGTTCATCGATGTTGATGGCATTTATAGCAGACGAAAGCCGCCGGGGTAAGACATTACCACCCCACGGTGCCGACGGCGACATCCATCTGGCATTAAAAATCAACAAGGAAGATCTTGATGCTTGGAAGGAATACCTAACAAAACACGACATCGATATCGAAAGTGAATATGCGTGGGGCGACAGAGGGGTATCGCTTTATTTCAGAGATCCTGATGGAAATCTGGTCGAACTGGTTAATCCGGAGATCTGGGGGCTTTAAGGAATTACTAAAAATGTGCCCGTCACGTCCCGTATGGAATAGTGTTCAAAACCCGGTAAGTCTGTTATCATTTTATTACTGTACGTGACGGGCACATATCGCATTCAATTCTTTGTGAGTAATAGTATCATATAATTAAACTTATATTTTTTCACTTCCCTTTCCGTCCGCTTTTTTTCTTCGTGGATTTTGTTTTCGGCTTTGCGCTTGATTTCACCGGCGTCCGTTTTTGAGTACCTTTTGTTTTACCGGAGGTAGTATCTTTTTCTTCGTCATCGTCGGAAAACAGATCGCTCTGTTTACCTGTTTCTTTCGGCAGATCGGCAAGTTCCGGTTTCGCAACGTCATCATCTTCCTCGGAGAATACAACGGCAACATCCGAGATTGCATCGTCGGCGCCGAGTTTTATCAAACGTACACCCTGGGTATTTCGTCCGGCGATTCGTATATCCTTGACATGCTGGCGGATGGTCATACCTTTATGGGTAACTATAACGATATCATCTTTATCGGTTACCTCTCTGATGGCAACCATATTTCCGGTCTTCTCGGTTACCTTGACGGTACGTATTCCTTTGCCGCCGCGTCGTGTAACGCGGTATTCGTCAAGTTCACTTCGTTTGCCAAACCCTTTCTCGGTTGCAACAAGGATAGTTGTTCCCGCCCTTCGTAATGAAACCATGCCGATAACTCGATCGCCTTTTCCGAGATTGATACCGCGAACGCCTGCCGCAGCACGTCCCATATCCCGTATTTGATCTTCATTAAAGCGATTAGCCATTCCGTTCCATGTGCCGATAACGACGTCGTGTTTGCCGTCAGTTAAGCGTGCATCTTTCAGCCGGTCGCCTCGTTTTAATGTAACGGCAATAATACCAGATCTGCGCGCATTACCGAACAGCGACAGATTCGTTTTCTTTATTAATCCCCCCTCGGTAACCATTACGACGAACTGGTTCTCAGAGAAATCCTTAACACTAACATATGAAGTAATATATTCTCCCTGATCTTTATCAAGGAGATGTGCAATGGATTTTCCGCGCGAGGCACGGCCGCCTTCGGGAATTTCGTGCACCTTCAATCCGTAACATTTACCTTTATCGGAGAAGAAGAGCACATGATGATGCGTCGATGCAATGAACATATGCTCGACGAAATCGTCGTCACGCGTGGTCGCAGCGGTGACACCCCGCCCGCCTCTGATCTGACGACGATAACCGCTTACGGGAAATCGCTTGATGAAACCATTGTGCGTAATCGTTATAACGACATCCTCCTCAGCGATCATATCCTCGATGGAGAGCTCCTCATAATCCTTAATGATCTCCGTGCGACGCTCGTCGCCATACTTCTTTTTTATATCGAGCAGCTCTTGACGGATGATATCCATCTGCAGTTGTTTGCTTTTGAGGATTGCTTTGAGGCGTTCGATTGTCTCGATCGTTTCCCGATACTCTTTCTCGATCTTCTTTCGTTCGAGTCCCGTCAGTCTTTGCAATCGCATATCGAGGATCGCTTTTGCCTGTACTTCCGAAAGTTTGAACTTTCGCATCAAACCTTTTTTAGCCGTCTCGACATCTTTCGCTTTTTTTATGAGCTGGATTACCGCATCAATATTATCGAGTGCAATGATATATCCTTCAAGGATGTGTGCCCGTTTTTCCGCCTGATCGAGTTCATACTTCGACCGCCTGACAATGACCTCGTTCCTGTGCTTGAGGAACAACTCCATCATATCTTTCAGCGTGAGGATTTTCGGACGGCCGTCGACTAAAGCAAGCATGATCACGCCGAAGGTTTGCTGCATCTGCGTATATTTAAAGAGATTATTTAAAATAACCTCCGGCATCGCATCACGTTTCAACGTGATCACAATGCGCATACCGTCACGGTCAGACTCATCTCTTATGTCGGTAATGTCTTCTACTTTGCGGTTGCGTACGAGGTCTGCAATTCGTTCAATCAGCGTTGTTTTATTGACATAGTAGGGAATTTCCGTAATGACGATATTCTTCCGGTCGCCTTTGAGCGTTTCAATGTTCGCCCGGGCTCTCACGACAATACGCCCGCGTCCTGTTGTGTACGCATCTTTCACGCCGTCATAACCGTATATAATACCGCCGGTCGGAAAGTCGGGCGCTATAATGTATTTCATCAACTTCTCATTGGTGAGTTCCGGGTTTTTAATCAACGCAACGAGACCGTCAACAACTTCGCTCAGGTTATGCGGCGGGATATTCGTTGCCATACCGACCGCAATACCGCTCGAACCGTTAACCAGCAAGTTCGGCACGACCGATGGCAGCACGGTCGGCTCTTTGAGCGACTCATCGAAATTCGGAACGAAATCTACCGTTTCCTTCTCAAGATCGCGGAGAATTTCTTCGGCTATCGGTGCGAGGCGCGCCTCGGTATACCGCATTGCCGCCGGTGAATCGCCGTCGATTGAGCCGAAGTTACCCTGCCCGTCGACAAGCGGATAGCGCATCGAAAAATTCTGCGCCATACGAACCATCGTGTCATATACCGCCGAGTCGCCGTGCGGGTGATATTTACCGAGCACTTCACCGACAATTCGGGCACACTTTTTATATCCCCGGTTGCTTGCGAGTCCCAGTTCGCGCATACCGAACAACACCCGTCGGTGTACCGGCTTTAAGCCGTCCCGTACATCCGGTAATGCACGTGATACAATGACCGACATCGAATAATCGATGTACGATCCTTTCATTTCTTCTTCAATGTCGACCGGAAAAATTCGTTCTGTTAAGTTTGCCATGTTATAATTTATTATTGGTTATTTATTATTTACTAATGAAATTGTTCTACTTCATTTTACATTGCGTTCATAAGTGCAAATTTCTGCTCAATCGTAAGCGGATTTTCCCGCCTGTACTCTTGTTTAACTCACTCTATTTCTTCGGAATATTTTATCATCCAATTAATTGTTACCTGCTTTATCTTTTATTTTCTTGAGTATCTTCAGATCCTGTTTATCCTTATCTCTTCCGGTAATCTCTTTCATTTTTATTAAATCATCGAGAGAGGGTACATAAACCTTGAAACCCTTAACCTCGGTTTCCATTTTATTTTTCCATACCTCGTAAAAATCAACACCCATAATAAACGGATGAATATCAACGCGTAATATATACTCTCGCAGTAAAACTTTACTTTTTAGTAACTCTTCAACCGACAAATCAAGAATCGCGTGATATCCGATACTTTGTAATGCTTCGATGCACTTTTTTGCATTCTCTCTCGTTGCCTCAATAAATATATCGACATCCCGGGTCATTCTTTCATACCCATAAGCAGGTAATGCCCATGCTCCGACGATCAAAAATTTTACATTATGATCGAGTAACGATTTTAGGAGTGTTTTTATATCCACGCTTTTTTTTGAATTCCAAACCGTCTTTAACAAGTTGATCCATTATTTCGTACCGTTGTGACGGAGTAAGCGATAACTGAAAATCGATCTCGAAATCCAACTCTGCATCGGGATCGTCTTTTTCGAGTATCAGAATATGGGTACCGTCTTTAATTATTTTTTTCATAAAAATTCAGCGCGCGGATTATATATCCAGATTTCTCACATACTTCGCATTCTTTTCGATGAAATCGCGTCGCGGTTCGACATCGTCGCCCATAAGCGTCTGGAATAACCGATCCGCTTCGGCGGCGTTTTCAATAGTGACCTGAAGAACGGTACGCGTTTCGGGATTCATTGTCGTCTGCCAGAGCTGCTCGGGATTCATCTCACCGAGTCCTTTGAACCGTGAAACGACGATACCGTTCATACTCATAGCGCCTTCTTCGGTAACTTCTTTCACAACCTCCCCGGTACCCTTTCCGCCTTTGAGTTTTTTTATCACGCGTTCGAGTTCATCTTCGTCAAAAACATACTCTTCCTGTTTACCTTTCTTCACTTTAAACAACGGCGGCTGTGCTATATAAACCCGTCCACCCTCAACAAGCTGCCGCATATGACGGAAGAGGAGTGTAAGCAACAGGGTGCGAATGTGAGACCCGTCGACGTCGGCGTCACACATAATAATGATTTTACCGTAGCGAATACGGTTCATATCGAATGAATCGCCGATACCGGCTCCCAGCGCGGTAAAGATAGCTTTGATCTCATCGTTCTCGAGAATCTTATGCATCCGGGCTTTTTCAACGTTGAGAATCTTTCCTTTCAACGGAAGGATTGCCTGGAAGCGTCTATCCCGTCCCTGTTTTGCGCTGCCGCCCGCGGAATCACCCTCGACGAGATAAATTTCGGCATGTTCCGGATCATTGATTGAGCAATCTGCGAGTTTACCCGGCAGATTTGAAATTTCGAGTGCGCTTTTTCGCCTCGTTAAATCACGCGCCTGTCGTGCTGCCTCCCGTGCTTCGGCCGCACGCATGCATTTTTCGATAATTTTTTTCGCTTCGCCCGGATTATCTTCAAGCCAGTGACGAAGATTCTCACCGATAATCGTTTCTACGATGCTTTTTGTTTCGCTGTTTCCGAGCTTTGTTTTTGTCTGCCCTTCGAACTGCGGTTCTGCAACCTTTATACTAAGCACTGCGGTAAGTCCTTCGCGAAAATCGTCACCTTGTAATGAGATTTTTTTATTCTTAACAAGGTTCGATTTATATGCGTAGTTATTTAACGTCCGGGTCAGAGCTGCTTTAAAGCCGACAAGGTGTGAGCCGCCTTCATGGGTATTAATGTTGTTAACATAGGTAAATATATTATCACTATAGGCATCGTTGTATTGGAAAGCGACTTCAACCGGTGTGTTGTCCATCTCACCTTTAATGTAAATGGGTTT
Source organism: Bacteroidota bacterium (assembly GCA_007128495.1). Classification (GTDB taxonomy): domain Bacteria; phylum Bacteroidota; class Ignavibacteria; order T3Sed10-11; family T3Sed10-11; genus T3Sed10-11. Next base: position 19,265 of record SKXH01000039.1, on the reverse strand, counting down.
TTTAACTAACGGTTTTCTTTTGTCGTCGATGTATTGTACAAACTCAACGATGCCTCCCTCAAAGTGAAACCGTTCGTCCCGCCCCTCTTCTTCATCGCGCAAAGTTATTTCGATATCTTTATTTAAAAATGCAAGCTCACGAAGCCGCTCGGCTAAGGTATCGAACTTAAATACTGTCTTTTTTAGAAAGATATCTTTATCGGGTAAGAACGTTGTTTTTGTCCCCGTTTTATCAGTCTTACCGATTACCTTTACCGGTTCTTCCGGTTCGCCCCGGTGGTATTTCTGGTAATACACCTGACCATCGCGGTATGATTCCACCACCAACCACTCGGACAACGCGTTCACCACCGAAACACCGACACCGTGTAAACCACCGGATACTTTGTATGAACTTTTATCAAACTTACCGCCTGCGTGCAGGACCGTCATAACAACTTCAAGGGCTGACCGTCCCTCGGAGGGATGAATATCGGTCGGTATACCACGGCCATCATCCACAACGGTTACCGATCCGTCTTTATTGAGTGTTACGTCGATCTGTGAACAATACCCGCCCATCGCTTCGTCGATACTGTTATCGACAACCTCGTAAACGAGATGGTGTAATCCGCGCGAACTAACGTCGCCGATATACATTGCGGGTCTTTTGCGAACCGCTTCAAGGCCTTTAAGCACGTGAATACTTTTTGCACCGTAATCGCCGCCTGCGATACTTCCTTTTTGCAGATCTTTCGGTGTCTTCGGCTTGATCATTTTATCCTTTTTCTTTGATCCTTTTCCCCGGGCAGCTGCTTTCTTTGAACGTGACTTTGCCATAACGTCTACTTCGTCTCCATTAAGTGTTAATGAAATTTTATATCATCTATAATATTCGTGCCGATATAACGGTTCACTTTATGTATAATTTGTTTTTTTTGCATATGTAACTCATGCCGCCAGGCACTATTAGAAACATGAACGAACAACCTTTTACCAACGATCCGTTCGGCAGTAGAAACCTTCGCTACTTGTTCGCCGACGATATCACTCCACGCACCGAGAACTCTGGAACGTTTATATCGTTCCTGGAGGCCGAGTTCAGAAAATAATTTTTCAATTACCGTGCCGATCGATTCAGGGAACGTTTTATACATTGCTGACAGCCCCTTCGCTGACGTTAAACTGTATATGCCCGTTAAGCGACGAGTAATGAGTTTTGCCGATTGTTTCATCGACAGACGTAACAAAAGTTTGTCCCATGCCGGATGTTAACTCTAAAACCCGGTTTGATCGCTCCCGATCAAGCTCCCCGAACAGGTCGTCGAGCAGAATCAACGGCTGCTCGTTCCGCTTTTCGAGTAAATACTGTGATTCCGAAATTTTTAAGGCCACCAGAAATGATTTCTGCTGTCCCTGTGAAGCATATTTTCTCACTTCAAAGTCGTTTATCATAAGTACCAATTCGTCGCGATGCGGACCAAACACTGTTGTTCCGTACCGTCTTTCTGTGTCGAAGGTCTCTGCAAATGCTTCGTATGCTTTCGATTTTTGCTCATCGGAACCTATGCCCTCAGTAACCGGCACCGACGATTCGTACCGTAATACCGGCGTTTCGGAACCGGTAATAATATTATTGTAATTATTTTTTAAATACGTCTCTAATTCTTTTATAAAATTATTCCGGTACACCGTTATGCCGACGGCGTACTCTAAAAAAGTTTCATCCCACGGTTCGAGCATATCGCGAACCCGATGGTCGCGCTGCCTTGATTCACCGAGAATTGCATTTCGCTGCCGCAATAACCGCCGGTACTCGGTCAGCATTTCAAAATAGCTTGAATGTGCTTGCGAGAGCACCATATCCATAAAGCGCCGCCGTTCAGCCGGGCCGCCATTCGTTATACTGTGCTGTTCCGGATATAATATCACGACGGGAAACATTCCAACTAAAGAAGAGACCCGTTCTTCATCTTTATTGTTTATCCGGAGTTCTTTCTTTTTGTTCTCACCGGTATAACGGATACCTACGTTGTACACAGAACCGTTGTCTGATTTAAATGAACCGTAAATTAAAAACCCTGCATCTCCACGCCGTACGAGATTATTATCGGGAACAGAAAAAAAACTCTTACCTATTGAAAGATAGGTGATAGCTTCCAATATATTTGTTTTGCCTTGACCGTTTTTCCCGACGAATAAATTTATCGTCGGTGAACACACAATATTCGTCGCAATGTGATTCCGGAAACCGGATAAGCTCAACTTCTCTAACTTCATAAACCTGTCAATTATTTAAACGCAAAGGCATTGTCAACATAATTAATGATTCATCTTCCGATTGTTCTTCCGGCTCAATTATTCCCGCCTTTGTGGGACTACTGAATCTGAAACGAACATTATCCTTATCTATATGGGTGAGTACATCGTTCATATAGGTTGCATTGTATCCTATTTCAAGCTCGTCGCCCGTATATGAGCAGGGTATATTCTCCTTTGCCTGACTTCCCTGATCTATATCCTCAGCAGAAACGGTCAGGGAGTTTTCCCGCAATGAGAATCGAATCTGATGCGTTGTCATGTTGGCGTATAAGGAGACGCGGCGCAGTGCCTGCAATAACTGCTCCCGTGAAATAATCATATTGAGGTTATTATCCTGTGGAATAACACTTTCATAATTCGGATACGTTTCATCTATAACGCGGGAAGCAAGTACCGATGAACCGGATGTAAATCGAACGTGCGATTCATTCATAGCTATTTTAATTTCACCACTTTCGGTTAGTTTAAGTAATGCCGCCAGCGCTTTCGCCGGTATTATTACATCGGTCTCGACAGGTGAGGGAAGTGAATGTTTTTCGTACTTAGCTAGCCGGTGCCCATCGGTAGAAATAGCCGTAAGCGAATCCTCCCGGAAACGAAACAGAACACCCATTAACGACGGACGCAGCTCATCTTTGCTGACGGCGAACATGGTTTTATTTATTGCGTTCCTTAAAATACTACCGTCTATGGTTGTAGATTTACTTTCTGAAATCTCCGGATATTTCGGAAATTCTTCTCCTGCAACGCCGGTAATATTATATTCACCTGTCTCCGTTATTAACGTAATTTTGTTCGACTCCATGTCTGCATGGAAAACCAGCGATGTGTCCGGAAGTGCCCGCATCGTGTCGGCGAGACGTTTTGCAGGTACTGTTATGGAACCATCTTCCGATCCGTTTACTTCCAGTGTTACCGATGAATACAACTCAAGATCGGTAGCAGAAAGCATAAGATTTTTGCCATCAAGCATGAAGAAAATGTTCTCAAGTATCGGCATAGATGATTTTGCAGGAACAACTCCTATTATTTTACTCAGTGCTTTTTGCAGATCACTGCTCAAAACGGTAAATTTCATTATTTCCTTTGCCTCCGGAGATTATTAGTGGGTGTTTCAAATTCTTTAAATTTTTCAATCTATTAATATACGAAAAATTTTATAATTTAACAACCTATGTTTGCATCTATAAGTTGTTAATTTACAACAACATAAGTTGATTCTTTTTAATGAGAAACCAAACATTTAATGGTATTAATTTCTTTTTATTTTTATTGCATTTTTTAGCGAATTAATTAATATTTTTTCGTTTTTAATAAATATGTTTTATATAGTAATCCGGACATTCTTTTTAAACTATAATAATATATGTATACGTAGTTAAAAGATTACTTATTATATAAACTGTTAATATGTTAATAATTAGAGAAGATGTTTTAATACGTAGCATTTTTGGTGTTTTTATGTGTTATTTGTTGTTGAAAAATAATTGAAATTTGTTTACCGGATGTGTACATATATTTATAATTGTGTATAAATAATCGAAAAAAATTAAACATAAGAAATGGCCTGTGTTTTTCACTCCACGTGCACAGGTTATTAACGTTCCTATCCACACATTGTGCACTTTGAAAAACGGGTATATGTTTTCGACGTCTGTAATACTTTGCGGCGCGGTAATTACCGGCCGGAGGATATTTCAATTTTACGTTTTATTTGAGCTATCGTATCCCTGAAACGTTGATTTACCTTGAGTTGTTCTTCAACGGATTGACATGAATGGATGACCGTGCTGTGATCTCGTCCGCCGAAATGCAAACCGATAGTTTTTAGAGATGAGTTGGTCATTTCTTTTACAAGATACATGGCTATCTGGCGTGCGTTTACCACTTCTTGCTTTCGTGTTTTTGCCCGGATAAGATCATCAGGGATGTTAAAATACTCGCATACAATACGTTGTATTTCTTCAATGCTTATAGGTGATTTTATATCGCTTACGACAACCTGGAGAACTTCACGTGCTAAATCTATATTAATGTCTTTATTTTCGAGCGATGCTTTTGCAAGAAGACTAATAAGGCATCCTTCGAGCTCGCGGATATTGGAGGTAACATTGACGGCAATAAAATCAATAACCTCTTGCGGCATCTCGATGTCGTCATCGACACTTTTCTTTCGTAATATAGCGATTCTTGTTTCGAGATCGGGTGCTTGTATGTCTGCCGTCAGTCCCCATTGAAAGCGCGAAATAAGGCGTTCATCCAAACCGCGCAATTCTTTCGGAGGTCTGTCGATAGAGAGAACGATTTGTTTTCCGAGTTGATGAAGGGTGTTGAAGGTGTGGAAGAAATTATCCTGGGTTTTTTCCTTTCCTCCGAAGAACTGTATATCATCGACGATAAGCAAATCAACGCTTCGATAGTATGCGCTGAAATCCCTCACCCGGTCGCTCTGGATTGCATCGACAAATTCTATGGTAAACTTTTCACTGCTCACATAACACACGCTAATATCGTTGTGATATTCAAGCGCCTGGTTGCCGAGTGCCTGAATTAAATGTGTCTTCCCGAGTCCTACGCCGCCGTAGACAACAAGCGGATTAAAAGAAGTACCCCCCGGATTATTGGCTACTGCCAGTGCGGCAGCCCGTGCGAACTGGTTGCTGTCACCCTTAATAAAATTATCGAAGGTGTATCGTTTATTGAGCATTGCAGATATATTTGGCGTCGGTTTAGTCTGAACATCTGTAAGGTATACCTTCGGATGGTTTTGATCGGCTTTCGGTTCGGGATTATTGTTCGTGATAGAATTATCCGTACCTTTGTTTATGTCGATGTCATCAAGCACCAAAGTTTGCTCGGTATACATGTCGTCTTCACGAACGGTATAGGCAAGCCGTATATGGTTGCCGAGCAATTGATACAGAGTATCGTGTATGAGCTGGTAATAATGTTCTTCGAGCCATTCGTAGAAGAACTGGCTTGGTACCTCAATGGAGAGCTCGTCGTTCTCGAGCTTTAATGGCTTTACCGGCTCGAACCACGTTTTAAAGCTTTGTGTATTTATCTTTTCTTTGACGGTTACCAGGCACTTCTCCCATATTAGCTCGGCAGGGTTTTTGTTATTGTAAGATACGGCAGAGTTATCAACAAATGGTTGAGCCATAATAAATTAGAGTTGTTAGTTAAATATATGTTGTGAAATTATCCACAAAATTTAAAAAGTTATCCACACCAAAACCGAGTTTTTAACACCGGCGCTCTGAAACCGCTAAAATATAAAAGGATAAAGGCAAATATGGAGACTTTTAAACATTTGTTTTTATTGAGTTTTTCAACAATATGCTGTAAATTCAGGTGGTCAAAAGGTGTGAACAGGAGATGGGCGGAAAGATGTTAAATATCTTTGGGTTATAGCCGCCCTGTTATCCACACCTTATTAACAGGGGTAATCCCTGCTTTTCATACTGTATGATACTAAGAGGATTTTTGTTTAGCAATAGCCCAAAAGGGTTATTTTTAAAAAATAATATATTGATTTTTCGCTCAGGAATACATATATTAGAAGTTCTGTAAATTCCCAAATAAGATTGAAGAGGTGCGGTCAATGAAAAGAACATTTCAGCCGAGTATACGAAAACGGAAAAATAAACACGGATTTCGCGCACGAATGAAAAGCGCTACCGGGCGAAAAGTGCTTGCACGGCGGCGTGCAAAGGGGCGGAAGCGATTGTCTGTGAGTGATAATTAACACGTAATCAGCGTTGTCATTCACTCACTATAATCATCCCATCCGCGTGTGGTAAAGAAAAACTTATCAGGAAGCAGCCAGCCGGTCCGGTACAGTTTAAAGCGAAATGAAATCCTCCGGGGCGAAAAACAATATCAGCGTATTATTTATTCCGGAAAGGTTCTAAAAGCCGGAATAATTCAGTGTTATTATGTAATTGAAAATATTCGCAGTGAAATCTCACGGTCAGCTATCCGGGTCGGGGTCTCGGTTCCACAGCGTAGAGTTCGGAAGGCGGTAGACCGTAACCGCTTAAAACGTCTTATGCGGGAATCATTTAGGATTCACAAACCTATGCTTGTGGAACAATTACAAAAAAAACGATCTTATATGGATGTACTTTTCATATACCGTGGCAAAGCAGGTAAAATTCCGCGCTATATGAAACTGTCTGATGTGCTGCCGGATATGATTCGTTCTGTTGAATTATTGAAAGACCGGATCAAAGAGGGGTCTGAGAAATGAAGTATATTTTTATATATTTAATAAAAGCGTACCAGCTCGTTATCTCACCGATTCTCCCGAAGTCGTGTCGATTTTATCCGTCGTGTTCAGAATATTCAAAACAGGCATACGATACATACGGCGTGATGCGGGGTACGTGGATGACGGTCACCCGCTTGTTGCGATGTCATCCGTTTCATCCGGGTGGATTTGATCCGGTGATCCCTGAAGATGATGAGACAAGAACAACTTAGAATTTGAGGAATTTGGAGGTTAAATGGGTCGACAAGAAACAATCGGCTTTGTACTTATAGGAATAGTCCTTATAGTCTGGATGTGGATGCATACACCTCCGCCTCCGGAGGAGATGCCGCCGGACCCGGATGATCCAGCGGAGGTAGAACGGCCGGAACCGCGCCCCGACGACCCTGAAGATCCGGAAATTACAGAGGTACCTGAAGAACCGGAGCCCGAACGGGATCTGGGCAGATGGTTTTCACACTTAGTTGAAGGAGAAGAGAAAGTTGTTACGGTCAATACCGATCTCTATAAGGTCAGATTGACAACCCACGGAGGAATACTCACACAATACGAGCTGACGGAATATGTTACATGGGACGGTAGGCCCGTCCAGTTGATAGATGAAGCCGCCCGGGGAGATCTTTCAATACTTTTTACTTCAAGCGACGGCAGAGTAATAGAAACACGCGACCTATTTTTTGAAGCGGATTTCGATGATCGGGATGTATTGATACCCGCCGATGAAGAGACCGTTACGCTTACCTTTACTTTACCTATCGAAGATGAGCGGAAGCTGAGGAAAATTTATACGTTTCACAATAACCGGTATGATTTTGATGTGCGGTATGAATTCATCGAGATGCACGACATCGTCGCCAATTTCGAATATGAGATAGTATGGGATAATGGGATACTGTTAACGGAACGGGATGTCTCTAACGAGGCAGAGTTTGCCGCCGCGTACGCATATATGGGGGGTGAACTCGAAAAACTTGAGGCAAAAAGATTTGATGAGAATTATTCGGCATCATTTAGCGGGAGGACCGACTGGGTTGGAATGCGAAATAAATATTTCGCCCTGTCGTTAATACCGGATACGGAAGTGCAGACGGCTGACGGAGCTTATCTTTCCGGCCGGAGAGTCAGAATTGACAACGATGATCCGAAAGAAAATTATGGTGTCGCATTACGAATGCCCTTCAGGGCACGGAATATCGAAACTTCGGAAATATCCGTTTTTATCGGCCCGATGGAATATAACTTACTCCGCAGTTACGATGTCGGATTGGATAAAATGCTTTCCCTGGGGTTCTGGCTGATACGGCCGATATCGGAGTACTTGATACTTCCGCTGCTTAAATTCTTAAACTCATTTATAGCGAATTTCGGACTTGTCATTATCGTCTTCTCCATATTGATCAAAATTGTGATGCATCCGTTAACAAAGAAGCAAATGAGATCGATGACCAGGATGCAAAAGCTTCAACCTATGATGACGGAGCTGCGTGAGCAATATAAGGACGATCCCCAGAAAATGAACCGTGAGGTAATGAAGCTATATCAGGATTATGGAGTCAATCCTGCAAGCGGTTGTTTACCAATGTTGCCCCAGCTGCCGATCCTGATCGCTCTCTTTACTGTCTTCCGGTCGACGATCGAGGTCAGACAGGAACCGTTCGCATTCTGGATCACCGACCTATCGGTTCCGGATCGTATCATCGATCTACCATTTAGTATTCCGATTTTAGGAGCGGATTATTTAAGCGGTCTGGCGTTGTTGATGGGGGTAACGTTGTTCATTCAACAAAAAATGACTATGAAGGATCCGCGGCAACAGGCATTGGTATATATACTTCCTGTGGTGCTGACATTCTTATTCACGATATTCCCCGCAGGTTTGAATTTGTATTATTTTATGTTTAATCTCCTGACGGTCGGTCAACAATATTTGGTGAATAAAAAACACGGTGACGAACCGCTGCGTAAAGTAGACCCGAAGAAGAAAAAATCGGGCGGTTTCTTTGGGGCAATGGAAAAACAAATGAAGATGGCTGAAGCGAAGAAAAAGATGAAGAAGTAACGGATATTGTAGATGTAAAAAAGGGGGCCCCCAAAAGGAAGCCCCTTTTTTATTTTATGGATAATATATCTCCGAACCCGGACCTATCGGCAAACCGATAATTAACCAAACGATCACCATCACCGACCACACGAGAAAAAACCCGATCGAATAAGGAAGCATCGTTGCAATAATTGTACCGATACCATAGCTCTTATCATATTTTTGTGCAAACGCAACTATTAATGCAAAGTATGACATCATCGGTGTGATGATGTTTGTTGTCGAATCGCCGATACGGTAGGCGAGCTGGGTAAGCTCCGGTGAAAAACCGACCAGCATAAACATCGGTACGAAAACCGGCGCCATGATTGCCCATTTTGCAGAGGCGCTTCCCATAAACATATTAATAATAGCCGACACGATCATAAATGCAAAAATGAGTGTATATCCCGTCAGACCGACAGCTTGCAATCCCTCTGCACCTTTTATAGCAAGAATCAATCCGAGATTTGTCCATCCAAAATATGCCACAAATTGTGCTGCGAAGAAAACCAACACAATATAAACACCAAGTGTACCTATCGTTTTACCCATTGAGTTGATAACATCGCTGTCGTTTTTAAACTTTCCCGTTACAAAACCATAGGTGATACCCGGTACGAGAAACGCAATGAAAATGAACGCGACAATCCCGTCAAGAAAAGGTGAATGGAGAATACCACCCGTTTCCGGATCGCGTAAAATGCCGTCTTCGGGGATCAACGCCCAGAGAACAAGCCCGGCCAGGATTAAAAAACTAAACAATGCAGACCACAACCCCTTTTTCTCCATAGGGGTTAATTGCTGCATCCCGTTTTCATCATCTTCTTTTGTCGGGTCGACATCCGGCGTTCCGGTGTATTTACCGAGCCGCGGTTCGACAATCTTTTCCGTTATAATTGTACCGATAGCGGTGATGACGAATACTGAAGCGATCATGAAGTAATAATTCGCCGCGGGATTGACGGTATATGCCGGATCGATAATACGGGCGGTTTCCTGAGATAAACCGGCAAGAAGCGGGTCAATGGTGCCGAGCACAAAGTTTGCACTGTATCCGCCGGATACACCGGCAAAGGCGGCGGCAAGGCCCGCCATCGGATGCCTGCCGAAAGCAAGAAAGATTACTGCGCCCAGGGGAACGATAACAACATATCCCACCTCGGATGCCGCGTTTGAAAGGACTCCTGCAAATACCGTAACGATCGTAATCAGCCGTGAAGGGGCCGACAACACAATGGCGCGAAGCCCCGCTCCCATAAATCCGGATCCCTCTGCGACACCGACACCGAGCATAGCAACAAGGACCACGCCGAGGGGGAGAAAGGATGTAAAGTTTACCACCATATTTTCCACTATCATCCGTACCCCCTCACCGGTCAGCAGGCTCACGGGGCGAATTTCCTCCCCGGTGGTGGGATGTTCGACAACTAAATCCATCGTAGCAAATACGCCGGAAAGAAGCAGGACAAGAAATGCAAACATTGCAAATAACGTGGCCGGATGCGGAAGCTTATTCCCGATGTATTCTATACCGTCGAGAAACCGGAGAAATAAACTTCGCTTTTCGTTTTTATCTTTATTGTTGTTTGACATAGATATTCTTTTTTTGTTGATTATTGATTAATAAAAATTCGTGTCAACGCCAAAGTATCTCCGCTACAGTAGGTGCATAAATTTTTTAATATATAAGAACCGGTACACAAAATCAAATTACATTGATGCACCCGAGAAAGTATCCTCCGAAATACAACCCGAAAACCGTCCAAAGAGAACAGCTTACTGAACCGGTAATGACGCTGCAGGATTGGAGTGAGTTTGAAGAAGGAATAAATTTATTCAATACCGGAAGATTCTGGCACGCCCACGAAGCGTGGGAGGAAGTATGGAAACGTAAATGGGAGCCGAACCGTTTGTTTTTTCAGGGGTTAATACATATGACCGCGGCGTTTCATCAATTATACAATCATAAATATCATGGAGTGATAAAACACTCAGAGCGGGCGATCAGTAAGTTGGAGCTATTTCAACCAAGGTTTTTGGGGTTAGATGTAAATTATTTGCTCGAGCGCATACAGAGCACTAAAGAGGTCAGCCATACACTCGGTCATGATCAAATGCATGAATTTGACGCAGCTTTAATTCCTGTCATTCGATATCATTAGGTGAACCCCACTCAATCAATGATCGTACATAGGCCGGTGTATATTCTCAAAATGGTGTTTGTACTCATCTTTCGGAATATCATTCTGCCATGTTCCCATCAACATTGCTAATCCGGTAATTGCGACAAACACACCGACGATCAACGAGGCAAAAACAATATTCGGTACCCGGGTGTTGGTAACGGTTGTTTTCAATTCAAGACAATTTTTTACCGGGCACGCCTGCACGCAGCTCATACACGCCATACACTCGTCGCTGTGTACTTTATTCGCTTTATGTACTTTAACGTTCGACGGACACGCTCGTGTACACAACTCACAATCGATGCAGGTAGATTTATTTCGTGTGATCTTTACCGGGCTGAGCCAGCTTAATGAACCGAGCAGCGCACCGTAGGGACACAAATAGCGGCACCAGAAGTTTTTTATGACAACAGATCCGATAACGAGTATCAGAATAACCGTGAGGGCGAAGTTTGACATATCGGAAAAAAACAAATACATCTTAATGTCGGAAACACGGTTATACGGGCTGTATAGAAATGCTTCGAGCACCTGAGCGCTCATGCCGAAGATTGCCCAGAGGAAGTAAAATAAGATGAGATATTTCAATGATCGTAATGGATAATCGAGCCATCGCGGCACATTGATATTCCTGCCGAATATTTTTTCCCCAAACATCCAGAGTGATTCACTTAATGTTCCGATAGGACACATCCAACTGCAAAACGATTTCTTGAATAGCAAACCGATCCCGACAATAGCGATGAAAATGAAAACACCTGCCGGATGTATCGTGTTTACGGTACCGGTATATAACCAATGGAGCAATCCCATCAACGATGCAATAGGTAGGAATCCGTCAACACCGGGCGGCCGTTCGACGAACGGTGCATCGCCGCCGGACATTCCCCATTTTACAAAGAGATGAAATTCGTATCCGATCCAGATGCACAGCAATACAAATGCAAGCTGTACGGTTGAGCGGAGGAAATTCGGATCTTCTTTCAAACGCCATATAAATCGTTTGATAAGATTCGGTTCGGATGAAAAATCGATTTTCTTTTTACGAAGCTCAGGAGGAATTTTTTTCACCCGAGGTGAAGGATCACCGGTATTTACTGTGACACGGTTATGTTTGATCTCGAGTACATCCGGAGATGATTCTACAAACTGGTTAGCATTCATATTCGATATGTCAGCGTTTTCAAGTAGATAACAACTTAAATTAAGACTAATACGTCTTAAATTAAGAAAAAAATATATTTTTGTCAATATTTACTTGATAAACATATTTGGCGTTCTTGTCGTTTAAATCTTTGGGATTTATCGCAATCGGCGATGAGTTTTGGTTCTTTGCGGAGTATTTCGAAACGGATTCGGGAGCGAAGAGATTTTTGTAGTTCTACGGCTTCTTTTGGGGTGAGGTTCCAAGGGGTGGGTGAGATTTAGGTCCATTACGGTATTATTAAAATCCTACAAACTTATCGACGGCACCCCAGAGCCGTTTTTCGAGTGCTTCGATGTTGTTCCTAGTTTCAGGATGTAATTCTTTCGAGTAAACCTTTTTTAGTTGTTGTAATAGTTGCAGAGTGCTACCAAAGTATTCGCCTTGAAAAGAACCATGAGAACGGTTCATATCTGTAATCAATTTATAATCTGAATTTTCGTCGGTTTCCCGATCAAGAATTTGTAAAACGGTATTAATTGTAGTCTGTGATGATACTCTAACAATATCCCTTCCAAGAATCCGGGCGCTGGCTCTCGTGTAATCAAAATCATCATCATGAAGATCATTATCATCACCATACAAACGATCATCATTACCGGCTTCGATATAGGTTTCTAATATATATTTAATGTCGATAGCATCATCAGCTCTCTCGGGATATTTATCATCCCAGGCAATAAGTTTCAAAACCATCAACGCAGGTGGGGTACATATTTTAACATCCAATGGCGGTTCGTCTTTGATTCTTAATAAAATAGACGATTCAAATGCTTCATCAAATCCGGTTGTCGTCATTTCCTTTTCGCGGCCATTGTATTATTCCTTTAGGATTCTCTACTTCACCGAACGGTATTACATCAACGAGTACACCGTTTGTATGTTTTATTCGAAATTTAAGTTTTCCAGGCAGGGAAAATTCACCTGTTGCCAATAGAATTTCGACAAGTTTAGCAGCTTCTTCCCAATTATTTATATTGATACCTATGTCTACATCAAGCGTAGCCCGTCGCGTTGTCAAATCGTACAATGCAGAAAAGAATATATCCCGTGCATTCGCACCAACTATGAAATATTCTATTCCACGCTGCGATGCAATTGTATCGATTAGTTCAATGGCATCTACGATTGAATCTTCAATTTTCTCCGATATGTTTTTCAAGATAGTCATCATATATCAGCTTTGCAGTTTCGATGTTTCTTGCATCTCCGGTTACTATTAAATCTGCATATACCAATATGGGCGGTACAATGTTTTGATTCTCTTCAATGGTATCAAAGTTCCAGAAGCGTTCATGTATTTCAACGTCACCATCTTTATCTCTGCGCAATTTGAGATCCAGCAGGAGATTTTTAAAAGGTCGGCCTGCATAGATCGTTGTGATTTCCGGCTTGAGATATCTCGTCATCATATATGCAGCGGTTTCTCCTCCCCACAGCGCATCGAGCTGTGTTAGGTCTGCCTGTTGCCATAATTCCGGTTTATTAAATTTATAACGACCGAAAATTGTCTTCGGTCGAAGTTTTTCAATGTACGCATCGGTCCATTTGTCGAGAAGCTCTTTCCGGCGGATTAGTTTTTTTTGTTTATTCTCCTGCTCAATAAGGTATCCTTTTTGAGTTAATTCTTTCATAATATTTGCAACCGTACCCAATGCAACATCTGCTGCGGTTCTAATTTCTCTGTAGTTTGCATTCCATAGTTCACGTTTACACAGGAGAGCAAATATTACTCTCAGTCCTGCAGGGCCGAACATTTTCTCCCTGTATCTTATATTCATATCAACTATCTCATCTGTTCGCGGATACCCATGAATGAATATAATAGTGGGAGGTTGGTTAAGGAAAATGTTACCGGCAGTGTCGATGAACTGGACGCCTAAATTCCTCATCATCTTCGCATATTTTCTGTGAACGTGATTGGTTACAAAGATAAAATTACGGAGCTCATTCGCATGATCGCGGGCAAGGTGCGTTGCAGTCGCTTCGGTGAGTGTTCTTTTTACTTTCACATGGAATTTTTTCTTTTCCCCTTCCGGCAATCGGATCCATGGTTCGGCGTCGGGTTGATTATTTCCCTGTACTTTATCGAAAAATTCCATTTCGACACGGGCGTTCGTTTCCCTTTGAAATGCCTCAATAGCTTGTTCAAGTATTTCTTGTTCTGTCGTCATTCTGTTCAAAAATTGTACATGTTCATTTATTTTGAACATATAGAATATTTGAACAAAAACCTCGTATATCGATTAATATGGAGGATCTTAATTTTCTATTACCGATCCATTCTCTCCCCATATTCCTCCTCCATCTTCCCGTGCACCCCCCAAAACCCCTTCGGTGTTCGTCCGTTGATGTGATCGACCAGAATACCGAGATGCGTATGCCAGCCGGCAGCAACACTGATTAAGAGATCACGATCGTCACCGAGTCGACGGTGGGTGAGGACGAGCCGTACGCTTTCTCCCTCTTCGAACAATTCATATGTTACCTCGGAGGGTACTCCGGTCGTTTCCATCCAGGTGTGACTGAGCAACCGCGGCGGATCGATTGCGGTTACGGTTCCCATGTGGCGGGTGCCGTATTGAAATTGTTTATATTTTTCGGGGACATGCTCTTCATCCGGGGAAAGATCTGCATGGTTGAAAATTAGTTCCACTTTACCGCCTACCTTGAGTTCCATATCCCCGGTCGCAAGCCATTTGCCTCTCTTTTCGGATTCGGTGAGATATGCCCACACACGTTCGATAGGACCGGGGAGGATGCGTTCGAACCGGATTGTGCCGGGTTCGGTGAATGTTCCGTAGTTGGTCATTGTTTGCTCCTGACTATCAATTTGTGACCTGACAGATTTTAAAACCTGTCAGGTCTTTTAAAAATCATTTTTTAGTTCTGTAAACTCAATTGCCACGACACCCCGAACCGGTCATTTACCCAGCCATACCTCTCGCTGAACGGATATTGGTTAAGCGGCATAAGGACTTCACCTCCTTCCGACAAGGTATGGAACAACTCATCGACTTCCTCCTCCGTATCGCATTGAACATACAAAGATATCGATGGCGTGAAGGTAAATGCATGTTCAATGTAGCTGTCTATGGCAATGAAGGTTTGTCCGTTCAACATGAATGTCGCAAACTGTACGGTTCCCTCCTCCCCCGGTCCCTCGGGCCCGTAGCGGGTAATACTGGTAATTTCGGAGTCGGGAAACAGTGAAGTATAAAAATTCATTGCTCCTTCAGCTTCACCTTCAAACATTAAAAAGGTTGTAATCTTATCGTCCGGTGTTTGGGCATTTGATAGATGAATTGAAAAAGCCGCAAATATAAACACAAGTAGAAATGTTTTATACATACATACCTCCCTTATTAATTTTCACTGAGTTCTTTTACTTTTGATAACCAATTAGTCCACACTACTTTATGTGCCTCATAGTTTTCAACATACGGTCCCGCCTCTACTCTTAGAACAGTCTTTGTATTCTTTCCCTCCATGATAAATTTCTCTGAATAATCATATCCATCAAAGTCATAGTCAATCGTTATTACTTCTTCTTTAACAAGTTCCGTAATTGTTCCTGATGCCACTACGTTATCCGGCTCATATACGAAATGAACCTTCGAACCTTCCTTCCATTCCGACGCCATAAATGCGCCTTCGTCAAATTCGTTGCCAAGAATTTTGGCGTATTCATCGCTTGTTATTACATCCCACACTGTAGTGCTTGAGGCATTGATAGTAACGTCCAGAGATACTGAGTGTAAAGTGTCCATATCGTTTACTTTTTGATGATTATTTTTATCTGTGATCTCATCGCTCGTTGTTTGAACCGCTAATTGATTAAAGGTGAGAGTCGAAAATAAAAATAATAATAGATAAGTTATATACATAAACACCTCCCGTTTTGGATTGAATAATTAAAGCTGTACACACCCGTGAATCTTCGTGTATTCCTGTGTTCATCATTTAACGTCCGCATACATCATAATAAGATTACCGCACGTGTCGTCAAATATGGCAACACCGACCGGGCCCATCGGGTTATCTTGAATGATCGTCGGTTCCTGTGTAAACGTTACTCCTGAATTTATTAATTTATCGTACTCTTTCTCAACATTGTCGACTTTAAACATCGTATATGGTATGCCGTCATTTACCAACGATTCCTTAAGCGCTTTCATTGCCGGATACTGGCCGTTTGGTTCGAGCAGGAGTTCCGGACCGTCCGGATCGTCGGGAGAGACGACGGTGAGCCACCTGGCATCCCCTATAGGTTGGTCATGTTTCTTCACAAAATTGAGTGTCTCAGTATAAAACTTCAATGCCTTCTCCTGATCGGATACGGGTATACTGCTAATTGTGATCTTCATTTATACCTCTCTGTGAATGTTTGTTGATGTAGTCTATCGAAAAGTTTCCTGCAGCTTATCGAGCATATACGTCCATCCGTCTTTCGTTTGGTCTGCATATTCTGCCCATTTCGAATCCAGCTCGTGTGTTAGCGTTAGCCGGCATCCGTTTTCGGTTGAGGTAATTTCAACGGTAACGGTGCTTTCATCTTCCGATTCGCCCTGAACGCCCCATGTAAATATTATCCTGTATGGCCGGTTCAATTCCAGGTATGTTCCCACATGGTTTATGACGGCGCCTTCTCTGCGAACGGCAAACGAAAATTTTCCCGTTTTCCGGGGATCGATTTCCAGATTCACGATCTCTTCGTCGCGCACCTTCGGACCGAACATCCATTCTGCAAGCATGCCGGTATCGAGCCACACATCGAATACTTTTTCGGGCAACGCGTTGAATTCTTTTACCACTCTTACTTTCGGATTACTGTCGGTCGTTGGTTTCATGCAGGGTCCTCCCGGATTACCGGTGCACTGTTCCATAATTGATGATAAAAAGTTGCCATTCTGAACCTCCAATTTTCTATGTATATTCCGATTGCACCATGCCGTATCGCTCACCCCAATCCGGTAATTGTTGGTCATCGAGAAGGGATTCGAGGCGATCAAGAAATGCATGCCATCCCGGTGCATAACCACCTGCATCGGAAATATTCAAGCCGGAGTTTATAAGCCGGAGAACAGTTGTCTCGCCTTCGGCTTTCAGCTCGAAACGAACGACCGTTTTACCGACATTGGCGGATTCTTCTTCATACTCAAAAACGTTGGGTGGATCCCATACACGGATTATCCCTTTGCTTTGTCGTACTTCGACAGGTGCCGGCGGCCCTTCGGCTGTCGTTTCAATTCGTCCGCCGACTTGCGGTTCGATTGAAGTCGGGCCGAACCATACAGCACGTTGAACCGGATCGGTGACAGCGTTCCATACTTTTTCGATAGGATGGCCCAGGTACCTTACAAAGGTAATAGTTGCGCGGTTGCCATCTATGGAGATGGTACCTGTTCTTTGATGCATATTTCCTCCCGTAAGTATCTATTTTTTCTTTGTCTTCTTATCCTCTTCATTGAGCAAAGCTTCCAGCGCATCGAGCTTTTCATTCCAGAAGCGCTCGTAGAAACGTAGCCATTCATATGCTTTGGAGAGCGATTTCGGATTTAACCGGCAGATATGTTGGCGACCTTTGACGTTGCGGTGAAGGAGTCCGGCGCGCTCCAGTACTTTTATATGTTTCGATGCAGCAGCGAGCGATATATCATACGGTCCGGCAAGATCGCTGACGGTGCGTTCACGTCCGGCAAGCTGGCTGAGCATACCTCTCCGGGTCGGATCGGCGAGCGCATGGAATACTTCATCAAGATGTTGATTCTGATTGTTAACCATTTGGTTGAATATAATAAGCCAAAACAAAAAAATCAACCATTTAGTTAAATATTTTCCGGGCAAGGAATATATGGCACTTGACAGCACGTCTTGCGGTTATATGGTTATATATAGAGAGAATGTGATATAACAGGGAGGATCCATGTTTTATTTCTATTATGACTATATATGTCCGTATTCCTATCTCGTATCGGAGCGGCTTCGTCTTCTTGAACTCGATTACTTCGAAGAGATCGAAAGGCGGGGTTTATCACTTCATCCGAACATTCCCGTTGAAGGAACTCCTTTATCACCGGAGAAAGAAGCAGAAATAAAACGGGAAATTGAGGATATCCGGTCGCTGAAAAAAGGTGAATCCATGGAACTTACAATTCCTCCTGTTGATCCGAATACTACACAAGCCATTGCAGCGACATTGTTTGCAGAGCACGCAGGATTCGGGTGGGAATTCCACCGCGAAGTGTACCGGGCCTACTGGACCGATGGAAAAAACATCGGACTCGTACCGGTTTTAGCGAACATTGCAGATATAATTAACTGGAACGGTAACGAACTAACACGCTTTTTAAAACAAAATGATTTACCGGAGCGAATGAATCACAATCTAAAAAACTTCCGCAAGCTCGGTGTTCGCGGAGTTCCCACCATCGACTTCGACGGCAGGGTTGTAAAAGGTGTACGCCCGTACGAAGAATACAAAAAGCTTTTACTGGATACCTTTTGGGATCAGGAAGTCTATGATTGCAGTTGCGAGTAATATTAACGCGCAGATCGTACCCTGCTTGATCCGGTCGAATTAATCTGCATGTCTGCCGGATTGCCGTAATAACTAACCCGCGATGATCCGGAAGTACGGGCTTCCAGGATATCTTCCACAGTAACAACTGCACGGGAAGAACCGCTCGTTCGAATTGTTGCAATATCGGCTACGAGATCACCGGCATCGAGCCGTGAGCTTCCCGACATCCTGACTTCAAGATCGCCGACGTATCCAGTTGCCGTTACCCGTGTACTGCCGCTTCCTCTGATCCTGAACCAATCCTGATCGATATCATATAACTCTATCCGGTTGGATCCTGAGACACGCACACTTTGAATATGTTTTCCAGGTATTTCGATTTCAATTCGCTGCGTCGCTCGTAAGTTAACATTATTCGCTGTGGTGATAACGAGCCGGTCATTTTCGACGTATGATTCATTATATTCAAGCAGGTTCCCGTCCGCTGTAATGCGAATGGGTCCTTCCCTGTCTCCGTAGACAACGGTTGAGCGGGAACCGGTAATTCGCAGCTCTGTAAAGTGACCGACGTCGCGTTCCTCGGTGACGATATTTCCGTTGCCGCGGATTGTTTGCTGGGATGGATACACACAACCCATCGTTAACATGGCTATAATTAAAAGGAATGAAATAGAATGCAGCATAATGCACCTCCT
>SKXH01000175.1 GCA_007128495.1 Bacteroidota bacterium | reverse complement strand
TTTCGAAAATTTGTGTGCACCATTAACATGTAACCAATTTACTTCCCTCACTCTGCCTTTGCCATCATCCGCTGCAAATTCCCTTCATCCTTCTGATTGATCCGGAACCGTATATGTATGTGGTCGTTCTCGTATTTCTTTTCGAGTATCTCGCCGATGGTGTGGATCTTTGAAATGAGTTGGTGTTTCTGATGGGACAGTGTGAGCGTTTTCTCGACGAACTGCTTGTCCATTTGTTCGACGATCGATTCTTTCAGTGCATCGATGTTGATACCACGCGCGGCCGAAATTGCCACCGACGTATCGTAATTCTGAATTAATTCCAAAACATCATCCCTGTTTTCGACTCTATCGATTTTATTGAATACCATGATCGTCGGTATATCGGTCGCTTGTAACGATTCAAGTGTATTGTTGACGATCTCGATGTGTTCCTCAAGTAGCGGACTCGATGCATCCACGACGTGCAGTAATACATCCGCTTCGGCAACTTCTTCCAGCGTGCTCTTAAACGATGCGATAAGATCGGGCGGCAGCTTGCGGATGAAACCGACTGTATCGGAGATCAATATCTTATGGGCGGACGAGAGGGTAACGCCGCGAACAGTAGCATCAAGGGTTGCAAAAAGCCGGTCCTCCACAAGAATCTTGGAATCCGATAACAGGTTCATCAATGTAGATTTTCCCGCGTTGGTGTAACCGACAATGGCGACACGCGTGAACTCGTTTCGTCCTTTACGTTGTGTCTCACGCTGTTGCTCTATGCGTTCAAGTACCTGCTTGAGATGACTGATGCGCGTACGGATCATACGCCGGTCGGTCTCGATCTGTGTTTCACCGGGACCTTTGGTACCGATACCGCCGACTTGTTTTGAAAGGTGCGTCCATTGCCGTGTTAGCCGCGGCAGTAAATATTGCAGTTGTGCAAGTTCCACCTGTGTTCTTGCTTCACGCGAGCGTGCACGTAATGCAAATATGTGCAGAATTATACCGCTCCGGTCAAGAATCTTGCACTTAATTAACTTTTCAAGGTTTCTTGATTGAGTTGGTGAGAGGTCGTCATCGAAAACTACAAGGTCTATTTTTTCTTCCTCGACACGTTGCCCGATCTCCTCTACTTTTCCTTTTCCGATGAATAAGGCAGGATTTATGGAATCCTTATTTTGTATAATAGTATCCACTACAGTCGCTCCTGCGGTATCCGCAAGGCGTTTAAGCTCTTCAAGGTGTTCTTCAGTTACTCCTTTCGGTGACGAGGAGGAGGAGACACCTATCAAAAGGGCTTTTTCTATTTTAGGAACCTGTATTTCGTGCACTTGACCTCGCTAATTTGTGATCGATACTCTGTCTATATTATACGAACAATTTAATTCTTAAGAAAGTTTTTGCCGGTCGTCTGTAGCGGTCTGCTGTTTAGGATCTCTTGCTACGACCGTTTCTAACAAGGCCATTAAAAATGCCAGCAAAGCGAACAATTTCCATAATTCCCGGCCGTAGCGGGATTCCTGAACGATGGCTGCAAGATCGTCATCCTGTTCGATGAAATGTACATGCTCCAATCCGAAGTTACCTAACCGTTCCTCCACCATATTATGTGTTACCCGTTCACCGGTTGATTCTCCGGGATGAACGTTGACGGCGAACGCCCGTACGGTGATGCCGTTTCGTTGAATTTTATACAATCCGGTTTGATCCACCGTGTCGAATGAAAACTGCAATGCACCGGCTGCGGCGAGATGCTGCGGTTGAATCCGGCTCTCCATACCGTCGGGAGTAACAAGAATATGGTCCGCTTGTATGCCGGCTTCAGTTGCAGGTATTGAAACGGTCACATTATCTCCCGCAATAAACCGGTCGTTGTCGTGATCGACTGCAGATGCATATAGTAACGAGCGGTGTATCAACGGCACAAAGATACCGCGGACCGGGAAATCCGACCATTGCATACCCGGATGGATACCATACATCAACACGGTACCGTTCTGACGATGTCCGCTGATTAAAAAACCCTGACCGTCGGTTAATGTAATGACCGGGGAATCGGCTGTTTGCAGCGAACCGGTTTCGAGCGATCTTCGTATGCGGGGTGATTCTATCCGTTCTTCGGTGACCGTGCGTTCCCGGAGTCGTTCTTCGAATATATCCTGAAAGATCGGATGATCATAATCGACTTGATCGAATAACAAAGCACCCGCCTGCTCCTCCTGTGGTCCGCTTATATTTTGGATATCGGGGAGCTGCAGCTTCGATAGAAGTCCCCGGTTGTAATTCTGAATGTTGATGTTATCTCCGGGGAATAAAATAAATCCGCCGCCCTGTTCGACATAACGAACAATTCTATCCGCTTGTGCATCGCTGAACGAAGGAACATTAACGGCAATCACGCTCTGGTATTCAGAAAGATCTTCGGCTGCCAAATTATCCGCGCGAACGAAGTTGGTACGAACTGCCGAAGCATTATCATTTTCGCCGCCGCGGGCAGCGAGTGCCGTTTGGATATACCGTATATCGTTCTGTGACGGTGCGACTAGTAAAACATTCAGTTGCTCTGGTATAGCGATCGTGAAATAATATCTGTTATCAATCTCCAGTGTATCATCTTCAAGTTCGATGTAACCCTCAATTATTCCCGGTTGTTCCGGTGTGATGGTAAATTCAACAACGGACGCACTTTCCGCCTGAATGTCGATCGCTTTCTGTGCAACGCGTTGTCCGTCCAGATAAACCGATGCAAGATGATTGTCGAAATCTCTTTCACCGTAATTCCGGATTTCAACGTCTAAGGTAACCGGCTTGCCCGCTTCGAATAATGATGAACGAAATGATATGTCATATATTCCGGCGTTATCAAATTGATCGACGTGGACGGGAATAACAAACGCCCGGTATGAGTCGTCGAAAAGTTGAACCACGTCAGTATCATCGTTAATCCAATGCGAGGCCTGCATATCGGTGATGATGTATAACTCACGGTTCAGGTGCGGTGATTCTTGAAGTAATGTATGTGCTTGTTCGATCCCCCGGTTAAAAGTGCGATGTACCGGGTGCGGCTCCGTTTCATTGATTATCTGCCGTATGCGGCTGCGGTCCGGGGTGGCGGTCATCGTAGTTGCATCGGGAAGGTCTGATTGACGCAGTAAAATAATATTATCACCGTCTGCAAGGAGGTCGATTGTTTCAAGTGCGTGGTCGGATGCCTGTCTGAACACGTTGCCGTATTCGCTATATACATCCATGCTCACGGAGTTATCGAGTAATATTGCAACGGTCGAATTTGCATCGCCGCCTATCACACCGCCTCCCGTTTGGATTGCCGGCCGCGAAAATGCCAGCACAATAAATATTATAAGTAAGGTGCGCAAAATAAGTAAAATCAGTTGCCGAAGTTTAATGCGGCGAATTTGCGTCCTTTGCAGCTCTTTCAGAAAAGAAATGGTGCTGAATTCAATGGTGCGAACTTTGCGAAGATTGAGTAAATGAATGATAATGGGGATTGCCGCCGCTCCGAGTCCAACAAGAAATAGGGGATTCAAAAAAATCATGTACGGGGTGCTGCCCTTCCTTTCGTTTGCTCCGTGAAAAAACTCTTTAATTCGAAGTAGAATTTTTATTATATTAGTATGTACATAATAGACAGAGAAAATGAAAAAATCAATAATAATATATCTAGTGCTCCTGGTACCACTATCCCCGGTAACAGGTTGGGGGCAAACGAGTACGGATACGACGAAGGAGATCGTACGACCGGAGTTCGGTGAAATTCGTCAGGGGAGGTTCGATGTACTACCGTACCGTGAGGTCAACCGGCCGAAGATCGGACTCGTACTCAGCGGCGGAGGTGCGCGCGGGGTAGCACACCTCGGCGTTATCGATGTGTTGGAAGAGCACGGTATTCCTATTGATTTCATCTCAGGGGCAAGTATGGGAAGTTTAATCGGCGGATTGTATGCCATCGGATATTCGACAGAATCGTTGCACGCACTAGTCGATACAACCGACTGGGAATATGTACTTTCCCTTACCGATGATACCGACCGGCGCGATCTGTTTATAGATCAGAAACTTACCCCCAAACGAGGTCTATTTACACTGCGTTTTGACGGTATCGTACCGGTTATACCTGCCTCGGTGACCCCGGCTCAACGATTATCGAATTTTATAAATCAACTTGTGTTGCAGGGAATTTATCACGCTGACGATTCATACGATGACCTGCGTATACCGTTCCGCACCGTTGCGACAGATATCGTTACCGGCGACCGGATCGTGTTCGACCGCGGCGATCTTGTCCAGGCGCTTCGCGCGAGCATTTCAATTCCCCTTGTATTTTCACCGGTACAGATGAACGGTATGATGCTGGTCGACGGCGGCTTGGTTGCAAATATACCCGTCGATATCGCGCGGGAGCAAAATTGTGACATAGTAATTGCAGTGAATACGACAAGCGGTATGCGGACCGCCGACCAGATCGGCGCTCCGTGGGAAATTGCCGATCAGATAATAACAATAATGCAGCAACGCTGGAACCGTGATCAGTTAAAACTTGCCGATGTCGTTATTACACCTCCTATTGAAGATTATCTTGGTACCGATTTTGGCAACATGCAATTATTTGTGTCGGAAGGCAAACGATCTGCGGAAGATGCAGTCGATTCGGTACGGCAAAAAATCGATGAGTACTATGCCGAACGGTTGGTGGGAGAAAACACTGTATATAATAATCCTTCGATTGTAAATCAAGGCGATTATACCGGAGAGGAATGTAAACGCAAAATTAATTTATTATCCGGACAAGAATCGATTTCGCATATCGAGCTTGTGCGTTTATTGAACGGCATGTACGAATCCGGCTGGTATCGTGATGTTTATGCAACGATTGAACAAAACGGATCGAACACGTCGATTGGCATTCATACGGAAATGAATCCGGTATTACACGACGTCATATTTCAGGATAATGATATTGTTTCCTCCGATACATTATCGAAGGTGTTCGCCGAGCTGACGGGTAATCCAATTAATAATAAAGAGATCCGTTCGGCGGTTGAGGATATATTATATATTTACCGCGAAAAGGGTTATTCATTGGCAAATATTGCGGCGACAGAATTCGAAAATGAAACAGGCGTGCTCACGATAACTATAAACGAAGGTGTCATCGGTTCCATCATATATGAAGGTAACCGCAGGACACGCGGTTATGTAATTCGCCGTGAATTTCCGATGCAGCCGGGCGACGTTTTTCGTGTCGAAGAAGCTATGCGCGGAATACGTAACATTAACGGAACCGGTCTATTTGAACAGGTGCTTATTAATGTGCGCAAATCGGAGGGAGAACAAGATCTTGTCGTGAAAGTGGACGAGCGACATACTGAATTACTCCGATTGTCGATGCGGATCGACGAGCATAATCATTTCCAGCCGATGCTCGAAATTCGGAATCAGAATCTTTACGGACACGGCATGGAGGCGGGATTAAGTATCGGCGGAGGATTGGATAACAGGATCTATCGGGCAGATTATGCGGCACATCGTATCTTCGATACCTATTTGTCTTCACAGTTTGCTGCATTTTATCGTTTCGATGATATTCCGGTATTTGTGGATGATCCCGAATCGTCACCGACAAATTGGAGGCGTATTCAGGAAGGTGAATACCGGCAACGAAAATGGGGGGCGGAGATTTCAGCCGGCACGCAGTTCGAACGATTGGGCAATCTCTCGGGAACCCTTCGATTTGAAAATCACAAAATCGAAGAGCGGGAACCCGGCGATTTTACCCCCGAGGAATTCCGGTTGATTGCATATAGATTGACGTCGAAGTTCGATACGTTCGATTCATATCCTTATCCGAATGAAGGTGTCGGCGTGCACGCGTTTTATGAATCGGGTACTTCGTTGTTGGGCAGCGAGGTTTCGTATTCCAAATTCTTTGTTAGTTATGAAAGCTATAGCACATTCTTTGATATTCATACTTTCCGGCCGAGAATGATTTTTGGATTTGGCGATGAAACACTTCCCTTGTCAGAACAGTTTTCAATGGGGGGGAAAGAACTCTTTTACGGATTGCGCGAGTACGATACCCGCGGCCGACAGATATTTTTATTGAATTTTGAGTACCGCTTGAAACTACCGTTCAAGATCTTGACCGACACGTATTTGCACGCACGGTACGACGTCGGATCGGTGTGGACGACAACGCAGGATATTCATTTGAGGGATCTTATGCACGGTATCGGTATCGGGATCGGTTTCGATACCGCAATCTTCGGTCCGATTGAACTATCGATAGGACGCGCATACCAATCCCGGGGTGATATTATCGATCAGAACGTTCCGTCGGGAGCGATTCAAACATATTTTAGTATCGGGTATCCGCTTCCATAATTATATCCTGTATAAACAGGTATGTTAAATTTGAATGTATCGATCGATGTACGAACCATACGACGCAATAGCATTTATATACGATGACTGGCAAAAAAGTTTTTCCCGGCCGTATTCCGATACTGTTGCGAAGCTGTTAAAGAAAGAAATACAGAGAAACCGTATTGAACCGGGGAAGTTTCTGGATATTGCCTGCGGAACCGGCGACTCGGCAATTGGAATGGCAGAAAAGGGATGGATCGTAACAGGAGTGGATAGTTCACCCGCTATGCTGGATAAAGCCAGAGAAAAAGTAAAGAAGCGCGGATTGGATGTGTCGTTTCTGCAGCAACGGATGGAGGAGCTGGATCTCGGAGAGACGTTTCATATGGCGGGTTCATTTTATGATAGTATCAATCACATTACGTCAAAGCGAATGTTACAGAAAGCGTTTAAACGGCTTCGGAAACATCTCGATAATAAAAGTTTGTTTGTATTTGATAGTAATACCCTGAGTTGTTACCGTAATTTATGGGATACAACATCGGTCGGCCACGAAGAAGGGTATACTTTAATTATAGAAAATAATTTTGATGAATCAACCACCCGCGCTCTGTCAAACATTACGATCTTTCATAGGGATAAGGGAACAAAGTACACAAAAAGTGTGGCGCAGGTGAGCGAACGCTGGTATAGGAATGAAGAACTTGAGCAGATATTGAACCGGACAGGATTCGAGGTTGTGCGGCGCGATCCGGTGTATTTGTTTAATTATAATGAACCGGAACCTTATAAACAATGGTGGGTGTGTAAAGCGGTATGAGAAGACGGTGGAATATGAAAAATAATAATGCAGATAAATTTACTCCGGGATACGTGGAGCTGCACCGGAAGGGTGAATTATCCCGCCGGGCCGATGAGCTTGAACGATTGCTTACCGGGTGTACGGTGTGTCCGCACCGGTGTGAAGTAAACAGATTTGATGAATATTCCGGACGGTGTTATTCGGGTTTCAAGCCGATCGTGTATTCGTATTCGCCTCATCACGGAGAGGAGGATCCGCTTTCCGGATGGCGCGGTTCGGGCACAATATTTTTCGGAAGCTGTAATCTGCGGTGTGTGTTCTGTCAGAATTATACCATCAGCCAGCGCCCGCGCGAAGCCCGTGACCGGGAGATCAGCATACCGTCGCTTGCGTCGATTATGCTTTCGCTTCAGGAACAGGGCTGCCATAATATAAATTTTGTGTCGCCCACACATTTTGTGCCGCAGATTGTCAGAGCTGTTGAGCTTGCGGTACAGGATGGATTGCACCTTCCGCTTGTGTATAATAGCAACGGTTACGATAGTGTCGAGACGCTCCGGTTACTCGACGGGATCGTGGATATTTATTTGCCCGATCTGAAGTATGGCGATAATGAGCAGGCATATAAATATTCCAAAATAAAAGATTATGTAACGCATTCACGCAATGCCTTGCGTGAAATGTACCGGCAGGTCGGCAAAGATCCGGTGGTGGGGGATGACGGTATTATGCATCGCGGTATGATAATACGTCATTTAATGCTGCCGAACGATATATCAGGCAGCAGGGAAACCGTCAGGTGGATAGCAGAAAATTTAAGTCCCGATGTGTATATCAGTGTGATGTCGCAATACCATCCTGCCAATAAGGCATTTGAATACGATGAGTTGAGCCGCGGTCTCTCGCAGAAAGAATATCACGTGGTGGTTGATGAAGTACGAAGGCACAAGATGACCAACGCGCTCGTTCAGGGTGAACCGGTTGAATATTTGAATTTTTAGCATACGGATAGTGTTAATTCAACACTGAAAATCACCGGAGCACGTTGAAGTGTTTTACACCAGTTAACAGAATAGGAGGATCTTATGGCTTTACTTACGCAGGAACAAATCGATAATGAATTGAAATCGTTGAACGGATGGAAGCAAAACGGCAAGGAGATCACAAAAGAGTATGAGCATAAAGATTTCGTCCATTCAATGGGATTTGTAAATTCGGCAGCGCTGCTTGCCGAAAAAGCCGACCATCATCCGGATATCGATATCCGTTATAATAAAGTCAAACTCGTATTGTCAACCCACAGCGAAGGCGGCCTGACCGGAAAAGATTTCAAACTTGCAAAACAAATCGATTCTTTATAATAGTGAAATTATATTTAATTGAAACGGCACGATAAACAAGAGACATCAAACACGAAATACCAAACAAATAATGTCATCACCACGATTAGAATCACTGCTGCAGTTTCTTGAAAAAGATCCGGATGATTCATTCACCAGGTATGCAATTGCGCTGGAGTATGTATCGGAGGGAAATATTGAAAAGGGTATAGCATACCTCGAAGATCTGCTCGAACGCGACCCCGGCTATGTTGCCACCTATTTACAACTCGGATATTTATATACCGAAACAGAACACAAAGAAGATGCACTCGCCATACTTAAGCGCGGTATCGATATTGCGCGGCAATCGGGTGATATGCACGCGGCAAGCGAAATGCAGGATGCGATCGATGAACTGGAGTATTGAGAATATGAAAACTGAAAAGAGCAACACACAAAATCAGAAAGTCGGAGGGCAGGAGTCAGAGGTCAGAGGTCAGAAGTCAGACGTCGGAGGTCAGAGATCGGATGAGATATTTCGTTTGTTTAAGGAGTCGGGGGCGTTGCTGGAGGGGCATTTTCTGCTGACTTCGGGTAATCACAGCAATCAATATTTTCAATGCGCGAAAGTGTTGCAATATCCGGAGTATGCCGGAAAACTGTGCGGGATTATTGCAGATAGGTTTAAGGATAAGAAGATCGATGTTGTCGTTGCCCCGGCGGTTGGCGGCATTGTTGTCGGACAGGAAGCGGCGCGGCAGCTCGGCGCACGGTCGATATTTGCCGAGCGTAAGGACGGGACAATGCAGCTCAGGCGTGGCTTTGAGATTAAAGCGGGGGAGCGGGTGCTTGTGTG
>SKXH01000019.1 GCA_007128495.1 Bacteroidota bacterium | reverse complement strand
TGCGGTCGTTGCGAATGAGTTCTACTCCGCCCGCTTCATCTGCAGTTTGCTGCAGCGAGGTATACATTTCATGCGGAGAATTATTATCGATGAGAAGTATCTTCAAATCCGGGTATAAACTTCTCAACGACCATACAGCCATTCGGGTAAGGTGCGGTGTTTGATAGTTAATTATGAGCGCGGTAAGCGATTCGGTGTGTGACATATTATTGTTTTCCAATTACTTCCAGTATGAACGCGTACTCAAGGGCAAGCTCTTTCAGGTAATCGTACCGGCCGGATGCGCCGCCGTGTCCGGCACCCATATCGGTTTTAAGCATAAGCAGATTGTCATCCGTTTTTGTTACCCGCAGTTTCGCCGTCCACTTTGCCGGTTCCCAGTATTGTACACGTGGATCATTTAAACCCGCAAGCGTGAGTATGTGCGGATATTTTTGTGCCGTGACATTATCGTACGGTGAGTATGTTTTTATGTAATCGTAGTATTTCTTTTCGTTTGGATTTCCCCACTCATCGTATTCAATTACGGTGAGGGGGATCGATGGATCGAGCATTGTCGTTAATACATCAACGAACGGAACATTTGCAATTGCGCCGCGGCAAATATCCGGGCGCATGTTGAGCACTGCACCGATGAGCATACCCCCCGCACTTCCGCCGTAGATAACCGTCTTATCCGGAGAGGTATAGTTATGTTCGAAAAGAAGTTCGGCACAGACGATGAAATCGGTAAAAGTATTTTTCTTTTTTAACAGCTTGCCGTCCTCGTACCATTGTCTTCCCATTTCACCGCCGCCGCGGATTTGTGCAATGCAAAAAATATAACCGCGGTCGAGTAAACTTAAACGATTCGATGAAAAGTTCACATCCTGACTGATGCTGTATGCACCGTATCCATATAATACCGTCGGGTTCTTACCATCCCGCTGCATCCCTTTTTTATAAACCATTGAGACGGGAATTTGTGTGCCGTCCTGTGCCGTTGCAAAGAACCGTTCGGATGTATATTCACCCGGATCGTAGCCGCCGAGCACTTCGGTCCGTTTTTTCAGGACGCGTTCGCCCGTATTCATATTATAATCGTACACCGACATCGGCGTGATGAACGATGTATAATGAAAACGAAGTAAATCGGTCTTATATTCGGGATTATCGGCGGGGATCACGTTGTATACCGGTTCGGGAAATTCGATGTCGTGTACATTATCGTTTCGAAAATGCCGTACGCGAACATTTTTCAAGCCATTGCGCCGCTCATAAACGACCATATGGTCGCGGAAGATATCGATACCGTCCAGTTTAATATCGGTGCGATGGGGGATTACTTCTATCCAATTGGTTTTATCCGGAGTCTTCACCGGCGCTGCCATTAATTTAAAGTTTTTCGCATGTTCATTGGTTACAATGTAAAACAATTCCTCGTGATGATCGAGCGTGTATTCGATCTCCTCAGTGCGGGGATAAAAGATCGACAGGGCACCGCCGGGTTTATCTGCGTCGATATACCGGATTTCGGTCGTCGTGATATTTTCACAACTGATCATCACATATTTTTCGCTTCGTGTTTTGTATATCCAGAGAAAATAACTTGCATCCGTTTCATGGTATAGTAACTCATCATTATCCGGAGTGGAACCGAGTATATGACGGTATACTTTGTGCGGACGTTTGGTCTCATCAAGAACGGTGTAAAAAATAGTTTTGTTATTATTTGCCCATTCGAGAGAATAATGGGTGTTGGGTATCGGTGTGCCGACGAGTTCGCCGTTAGTGGTATCTTTTATATAAAGCGTATATGATTCCGATCCGTCGGTATCGATCGAATAGGCAAGCAGTTTATGGTCGGGACTTATCTCTGCAACACCGACCTTTAAGTATGTTTGGTCTTTTGCAAGCTCGTTTACATCGAGAACGATCTCCTCCTCCGCTTCGAGTGATCCTCTTTTACGGCAGTAAATGGAATACTGTTTTCCTTTTTCCGTTCGCGAGTAGTAGTAATAATCGTTAATCTTTTCAGGAACCGAAAGATCGGTTTCTTTGATACGTCCGAGCATTTCATCGTACAGTTGTTTTTGAAATGCTTCGGTGTGCTCCATTCTTTGTTTCATGTATTCGTTCTCGTCTTTCAGGTATTGTATGACTTCGGGATTTTCTTTTTCCCGCAGCCAGTAATAATCGTCGATTCGTGTGTCGCCGTGTTTTACAAGTTTATGCGGACGCTTTTTCACTTTCGGCGGTTTGATATCCTGATTTTGTAAAGGTAGTGATGGCATTGCTCAGTTTTGTGTTTATAGTTATGGGTTTTCAGTTTGAAATTATTTTGTCACGAAATTACTTTGTTTATTGTTTTGTATTGTGTCTGCAATAATCCGACCGTCTTTAATCTCGATGATGCGGTCGGTTTTTTCCGCCAGTGTTTTATCGTGTGTTACAAGCAGTATGGTTGTTCCGAGTTCATTGTTTATTTTCCGTAAAAGATCGAGTACCTTATCGCTGTTTACCGAGTCGAGATTACCCGTCGGTTCATCGGCGAGGATTAATTTCGGTTGATTGATGAACGCACGAGCGATTGCGGTACGTTGTTGTTCGCCGCCGGATATATTCCCCGCATTTTTATCGAGGATATGACCGACACCGACATAATCAAGCAGTTCGGTTGCCCGCTGCCGGACTTCGGGTACTTCTGTATCGCTGTGGATCAGGTTCGGGATAAGTACATTTTCCAGCACGCTGAATTCCGGCAATAGATAATGGAATTGAAAAATAAAGCCAACCTTAAGATTGCGGAAATCCGAAAGCTCATCGTCGGTCAATTGATTTACATTGACGCTATCGATGATTACCTCACCCTCTGTAGGCCGGTCGAGTGCGCCGAGCAGATGCAGCAGCGTACTTTTCCCCGATCCCGACGAACCGATGAGCGAGGCGAAACTCCCCCTTTCAAGTTCCATATCGATGCCGTGCAATACGCGCAACCGGGTCGGCTTCACATAGTCCTTAACAAGATTGCTGGTCTTTACTAACAGATTAACCATCGCGGATCACCTCGATCGGATCGAGCTTGGCGGAGCGTCTTGCCGGAAAATATGCGGCGAGCGTACCGGCTGCAGTAGTGATCAATACAATGGCGGAAATCCCCGTAACGGTCAGCGTGATCGGAACGATGGGATCGCCGTCTGCGGTTCGTGAAACCGAGACGAAGAAATACAGTAAACCGACGCCGAGTAAACTCCCCAGCAGCGAGCCGGCAAATCCCAGTACCGCGCCTTGCAGAAGGAATACCCTCCCGATCCGGCGGGTCCTGATCCCCATCGCTTTCAGTATGCCGATTTGCTTGGACCTTTGAATTGCCGATATTGCAAGGACACTCGAAACCGCAAGCGTGATGGCAAGCAGCACAAAGAATTGAATTGTGTAACTTGAGCTTTCCTGGCTTTGCAATCCGACCAGCAATTGCCGGTTGGCTTCTTCCCAGCTATCGATCTGAAATCGGGGAAGAAGATGCTTCCATTCGGCTGCTACATATTGAGATTGGAAGACTTCATTTACCTGCGCTTCGATCACGTTAACGCCGTTTTCGAAACCGAGGAGAAATGCAGCACGTTCGCGGTTCATGAGTACCCAGCGCTGGTTGAGTGTTTCAACCCCGAGATCGAAAATACCTCCGATGAGATAGCTTTCCGGGTCCTCGCCCATCAAACGGATCTGCACCGCATCGCCCGGTCCGGCTTTTATTTTCTCGGCAAGCGTAACACCGATGAGTATCGTACCGGCTACGAGATCGGGACTCCCGTTGACGATGCGCGTTGATATGTCGTATATTCCGTCGGCAGCTTCGAGATCCATTCCCCGGATGGCCACCGCTTCTTCGAGATCGCCGCGTAATATAAATCCGGGACCGTCCGCCACCGGCACGACCGATTTAATGCGCCGGTCGTTCTCCAATCCCCGTACGATATATTGCCATTCGTCGATCGTTTCACGCGTGGTTCGTGATGCATCTTCAGGAATAACGGGGCGACCGTTGAAACTACGCTGTGCAAATTGCAACGGTTGATCTTCACGGGTAATGGTAATATGCGGTGAATTACCGATAGTCCGGTCGATGATATCATCCCCGAGCCCGCTGATGAGAAATGTCAGAAAGATCAGCACCGCTACACCGATTGCAATACCGACGAAGATCAAACCGGTTTGCGTCTTGCCGGCAAGAAGAAAACGGGCTGCAAGTTTAAGATCAAATCTCATTTGCCAGTTCCTTCTCTTCGTTTATTGATACACGGCTTCCCTCGGATAATCCGTCAGGTTCAAGAACATGCATACCACCTGCAAGATCGCCGCGCACAACAACACCGTTTTCGCTTCTCTGTCCCACACGGACTTCCACAAAGGTTGCACGGCCGTCGTTCTCTATCCATACACCCGTTCGTCCGTTTTTCGTCGTGATGAAATTATCCGGGAGGAGATGAGCCGCTTCCGGTTCGCGGGAGATCAGTTGAACGGAAACGACAGTTCCGGGAACAAGCGCTTGGGGTAATTCATCCAGAGCGACGATCGAGGTGCGCACTCCACGCGCGGCATCGGCTCGCGGTTTTGTTTCGACGACTTCTCCCGCCCACTTTTGTTCGGGATCTCCCGATATCCATACATCGGCCGGTGTTCCGACCATACCGAGACGGGTGAAACGCTGATCGATCCGCACTTCGATCTCGGTTCTTTCGAGTGTACCGAGGGTACCGATTTTTTCACCTTCTTTTACCAGCTCACCGCGCTCCACATCCAATTCGAGAACTCGAACGCGATCCGGAGATCGAAGTTGTGTGTAATCGAGATTGAGACGTGCGGCCGCCCGTTCGACCCGGCTTTCTTTTAGTGCGGATTCAAGCAACTGAATATTCGCACCACCGGGCTGATACGATTCATAACGAACCCGCGCCGACTCGACTCGGCTTTTGGCCAGATTGAATGCAGTTTCGGCATCTTCGTAAGCAGACCTGCTGATAGCTTGCTCTTCGTATAAACTGCGCTGGCGATAGTATTCACGTTCTGTTTTTTTATATTCCTCTTTGGCCTCAGCCAGTGCAATTTCTGCTTCACGCGATTTTTGCGTCTGCGCTTGTAACAATCGGATACGAGCCGCATCCTCGCGTGCCCGTGCACGGTCGTAATCGATCTGATAATCGCGAGGATCGAGTGTGATGATCACGTCTCCGCTGTCGGCAATTTCTCCTTCGGGTATATTTAGTTTCTGAATTCGCCCGCCAACTTGTGCGGCGAGATGAATACGCTCAGGAGGTACAACCTCACCCGTTGCGATAAGACTCGGATAATAGCCGTGATCATCGAGTGTAACGTATGCGACCACCGTATGGCTTTGCCTTGTAAAAAATAAATATAGTACTACGAATAGTATGGCAAGCGCTATAACAAAAAGAAGCCGCCGTTTGATAAGGCGGTTAAGTAATGCTTTCATAGGTGCTTAACAGTAAATAAATATCTAATGTTATTCTCAGCCGATGGCTGTTCCGCCACTGGCTAATTTTGGCGGGATATGCCTCGTTGGGTGTTTTTAATAGAAAAACAATAATTTAAGCAATCTGGTTCTATTATGCCACGGGAGGGGAAAAAGAAAACAAAAACCGGCAGGTTCACGGTGTACGCCGTTGAACCTGCCGTCTTGAAATAGGATCAGTTAAACATCTCATCGGTGAGGCCGGTATTTACCTGTACTTCCTCAACTTCAATGACTATTTCGAACTTATCGCCTTCGAGCATTTTTTCAAACCGCTCAATTTGCGGTTTCATCATCTGTTCCATCATTTTGCGCTGCTGTTCGGGCATTTGTTCGAGCTCGCGTTCGAGTTCGCGCATTGCTTGCCGGGCTTCTTCCCGGTCTTCGGGCGAGATCGTTGCATCCATGTCGCCTAATTCCATTACAGTTTTGAATGGAATTTGTAAACCCTCGATATCGCGATAATCGAGAAACCGTATCACGGGCTGCATTTCCTGGACCTGTCCCGGTTCAATTTCGGTCTCGACATCGAATTTCATTTTCCGCAATATCCAGAGATCAGCATCGACATAGAAATATCCGTTTTGAGCATATTCTTCTTCGCCTTCTTCTGTGATCGGTTCGAGATCGGGCACAAACAGGACATGCGTTTGATACCCATCGACGGTTTCAGTCCCCTCATACTGTGCATTCTGCGATAAGAAATTATAAACATCTTCATCGAACAGATCGGTGTGCATCATTGTCGATGATGCCATATCCTCACTGCCGCCGAATTGTTCGAGTCCTTTGATCTGGACCTGTGATTTAAATGTAGGGCGCCCGTCAACGTATGTCTTTTTATAATATGCGGTATACATATCGGTAACAAGAGTGTAGTCGTCGATGTTTTGGATTGCCCGCTCATGTGTTTCTCTCATATTATCGAGTACTTCTGTGGCACTTATTTGGCCGTACGCAGCGGAAGTCCCGCAAAGTAAGAGAAGCACAAAAAGTACTGAACAGATCATTCGTGAGTACATATAACTCCTCCAGATATTTTATTATTATAGTAAATTGTTGATATATCAGTATATATGGTTCAACAGAGGTAATGCCGGAAACGTGCTGACTATAGTACTGCAAGAATACAGAGAAATTTCTCTAATGTCAACTATGGTTACCAGAGAATATTGTCCGGTTCATTTCTCGCGAGATGCTTATCCAGTCCGAAAGAACGCCCGGCAGCGGCAAAGGTTACGGCGAATAATGCTGCAAGAAGCAGCCCATTAAATGGATTATTGAACAGGGTAAGCCCGAATAAATTACCGTTGGCAAAGTTGAGGTTGAGTACCATAATAATCATAGCAACACCGGTAAGCCGGGTCAGGAGACCGAGTGTGAGCGCCAGACCGCCGAGAATTTCGCAGGACGGAATTAATATAGACCACAACCCGACGAGCGGTTTCGCGATCGTATCCTGATACCAATGACTGATTGCCGGGGCGTCCTGGTAATAAAAATCAAGGCGCTCGTTGAGCGGTTCGGTAGAGGTATACCATTCAAGTTTACCGACTCCCATCGAGAAAAGGAATAAGCCGGTCATAATGCGAAGTATTATGAGTGAAACTTTGAGTCTGTGTTCTGAATGCATGGAAAATTCTTATATAGTGATTTAACAGTATTATGATACTTTTACAACAATACATGTGATAATTTGTTCCGGGAATGTAATGACTTCGGTAAATATGAATCGCTGAGTGAGGTTATGAGTTTAATATTTCATGTAACTGATTGAGAAGTGTGTGAGTGGTATACGGTTTTTCGAGATATCCGGCGACCGGAGGTTGTAAATGTGCCAATTCCTTTTGTATATCCTGTGATCCCGTCGTGATAAAGATTTTAATATCCGGCTTTACACTCATAAGTGATCTGATAAGTTTTTCTCCTCCCAGATACGGCATATTACTGTCGGTAAGTATAAGGTCGATTTGATCTTTATGTTTTATATATGTTGCAAGTCCTTCCGTACCGTCTTTTGCGATCATTACTTTGTAATTATATGAACGGAGTATCTCAGAAATCATTTCACAAACGGCTGCTTCATCGTCAATTACTAATATATGCTCTCCGTTACCCTGCGGCGAGCAATCCGTTTGAAAAACCCTGGTATCCTCTTTTATATCCGTAGCAGGGAAATACAGCCGGAACATACTGCCTTGCTCCGGTTTGCTTTCAACTGTTATTGAACCGTTGTGACTGCGCATAATATAATCAACCGTCGGGAGTCCAAGCCCGGTCCCTTTTCCTTCCTCTTTTGTTGTGAAATATGGATTAAATAATTCACTCATTATCTCTTCCCGGATGCCGCTCCCGGTATCCGATATCGCAATGACCACATATCTCCCGAATTCAAGATCCCGGTAATATCGTTTATTATCCGGATTAATTGTGATATTTTCTGCCTTGATTTTAAGAGTGCCTCCATCGGGCATAGCGTCTCGTGCGTTGACACAAATATTCAGAACTGCCTGGTGTATCTGCGTTGCATTACCGGAAATCGGCGAGAGATTGCCGGGTATATCGGATTCTATTCTGATAGCTTTAGGGAAGGTTGCCTGAATTATCTGGCAGATTTCTTGAAGCACATCTCCCGGCATTATTGCGATACGTTCTCCATGAACCCCCCGGGAAAACGTCAATATCTGGTTTACAAGATCTGAACCGCGTTGAGCGCTTGATTTTGTGATTTGGAGAAGTCGCCGGCCTTTCGCATCGTTTATTGAATTTTTTAATGTCTCAACCGACAGCAGTATCGGAGTAAGAATGTTATTCAAGTCGTGCGCTATACCGCTGGATAACATCCCGATGCTCTCCATCCGCTGGGCACGAAGATAGTTCGTTTCAAGCTTTTTCTTTTCTGTTATATCGATTAATGATGCAATGCATTGTTGTGTACCCGGAATTATTGAAATGGTCTTGAGTATATGTCGTATTTCGTTATTTATATCTATAAGTCTAAATTCGTAACTTGACGGAACGTCGGTATCGTTATAACTGCGCTCCCGGTGGTAAGCTATCATCTTTGGTAAATCTTCTTTATGAAAAAACTCTGTCCACTTACGTTTTCTCTCAAGATCAGTTTTATCGTAGCCGGAAATCTCAACGAACTTTTCATTCACCAGCGAAATCGTCATATCGTCGTCTATAATAACCATCGCGGTGCCGGTATTTTCAAATATCGTGCGGTAGCGTTGTTCGATTTTATTTCGCAATGCTTCCGATCGATGCAGTTTTTTTACGTTACGTGTTATGAGCATGAAAAGAATTGTCGACGTCAAAAGAATAAAAAGCCATCCTTTATACGTTTGGAGTAGGGCATAATCGTCGATAGTCGGAGGGTCGAAAATAATAATCAATAATCTATCTGAATAGGCAATCCAGAGTGAACCGAGAATTGCATAGATAATTGTGATCCGTGATGCAACGGCGAAGGTACCCGAACTGTATAACAGATTATCAATAAATTTCACGCCTTATCCTGCTCTATGTGTATTCATATGCAAATGGAGCGGATATTATTAATTAATTGGAAATTGCGCATATTATATTAGAAATGCAAGTATTAGCGTAATAAATATATTATAAATTTTTGTTCATACGCAAAAATATGTTTGAAATAAAGGCCAGTATCGGTAATTCGATCAATGCACCGACGATTAGAACTGTTGCAATTTGAGGCCTATGGGGAAATGCCGATGCGGCGATGGCGAGTGCAAGCGGTGAATTCCGGGCAAGGGTAGTGAATATCAAGGTCATCCGCTCCTTATATGGTAATGAGATGAGGCGGGAAAGGGTTAGGG
>SKXH01000163.1 GCA_007128495.1 Bacteroidota bacterium | reverse complement strand
GCAGTTTAGCAGCAAGTACAAATTCCCGCTCACGGAGTTTAAGCACTTCGGCCCGGACTAACCGGGCAGTTGTCATCCAACCCGCTGCGGCAAGTATAAATATGAGCACTGTAATTGAGCGGCCTAAAAAAGCGACAAGAGTAATAACGAGAAATATTGCCGGAATTGCAATAAATAAATCCACGATTCGCATTAAAATTTTATCGGTAATCCCGTAAAAAAATCCCGCTAATAAACCGATAAATGTACCCAATGACATTGCTATCAGTGTTGCCGCAAACCCGATACCCACCGAGATACGCGTTCCGTAGATTATTCTGCTCAAAATATCCCTGGCTAATGAATCGGTTCCCAGCAGGAAAATTATCGACGATGTTTGATATTCCTCTTCCGGTATATTTTGTCCTGATGGTATCGTATCATGTGCAGATCGGGTAAACCGTGTGATGCGGTTTAATAAATAATTGTTTGCAGTCCGCCGTTTTTTTTCTATCCAACTTTTCTCCTCCAACCCGGCGGGAGGCGGCGGTATACGAACCGTCATTGTGCCATGTGTGAATGGGTTTACAAGCCGGGTCGTAGCAAGGTCTCCCTGGGCATACGGGTTTACAGGTGACAGTACAGGTGCTAATAGTGAGATGAGAACAAATATTACGACTCCGTAAAATCCGATCAATGAACTCCACCGCTGAAAATACCCGGAAAGCGTACTTGATAGTTTTTCGTTCAATAAAATAATTAAGAGCAGCGCGATCCCCAATAATATATAGGTGAGTCCGGCCGCCCAATATTCTATAAGTGCCGAATTCCAGATCTCACCGGCTTTGCGCGGAGAGAAGATGATATTCAGGAGTGTGAAAAAGAACGATATAAGAGAGTGCTTGATCAGGGTAAATTTAAACAGTGTAATATATAAAAAAACACAGCCGATCAATAGAGTCGGGAAATTGAAATATTTGATAAATAGTTTCATAATCCCCCGGTCCGAATTCTTGGATCAACGATCCTGTACATAATATCGGCAAGTAAATTACCTACAATGACAACGGTGCCTGCAACTAAGGTACACCCGATAATGAGCGGGTAATCGCGCGCAAAAATGGCAGATACGGTGAGACGTCCCATTCCCGGCCAGGAAAAGATCGTCTCGGTAACAACCGCCCCGGCAAGGAGTATTCCGATCGTGGTACCCGTTATGGTAATTGTGGGTATCAAAGCATTGGAGAGAGCATAGGATAAAAATATTTTTCGTTCGCTTAATCCCATACTTCTTGCGGTAAGGATAAACTGTTCGTTAAGTACGTCGAGTAAGTTTGTGCGTAAATAACGGGCGATTGCCGCCGCTCCCGGTAAACCTAATACGGTTGCAGGTAAAATGAGGTGCTTTAACAGGTCGAGTAAATATTCCATTTTCCCGAATTCATCGGCGCCGATGGAGTGCATTTGCGATGAGGGAAGGATTCCGAGGGAATAAGAAAAAATATAGAGCAGCAGAATTGCCACCCAGAAGGAGGGGAGCGTGTAGACGATCAGCCCGCCGACCGATACAAATTTATCGATGAACGACGTATGGAAGCGCACTGCCAGGAGACCGAGCGAAATACCGATGATTATCTGAAATAAAATAGCGACAGCCGCAAGAATCAGTGTATTGGGGAATGCAGATGCGATTACCCGGGCAACGTCTTTTTGATGGGTAAAAGAAAAACCCAGTTCACCCCGCATCACTCCCCACATCCATTGTCCATATTGATGGATGATCGATCTATCAAAACCGAATTCTGCACGTAGTTGTTCCGCAACAGCCGGAGGTACCGCAGGTGAAATGTAGATTGTCATCGGGTCGCCCGGTAACAATCTGACGATAATAAATACGATGGTTATCAGCCCGGCAATGAGTGGAATTGATGAAACAATACGTCCCAGTATGAGACGAATCATACAGAAAACCTTTCTGAAGTGATTCTTTTATTCAGTATACCATTCCCATGCACGGTGAGTTAACCCATGTATATCAACGGTTTTACCTTTGACTCTCTCGTGGACGCCCACAATATTACTGACCCAGCAGAGAAAAGTAACCGGTTGTTCCTGATGAAAAATTCTCTGGAATTCCATCCAAAGCGGTGCCGCTTCTTCGGGGTCGAATAATACTCTGGTCCTTGCAAGAATTTCATCAACTCGTTCATTCCGGAATGATACGAAGTTAAAATGAGCGGTGTTGAAATCAGAGCCCCACAGGTTTTCTATTTGAAGTTCCAGAGGAAACATAAATCCCACGATCCAGGCGTCATAGGATTTTTGCATCAGATTTTGCAGAAAAACTGCACCTTCAACTTGCTCGATATTCATCTCGATGTTAATTTCACTCAACTGTTGTTGAATAGTGCTTGCCATCATCGACCGGATATGATCTCCCGACGGAATCATCATTGTAAAAGAGAAGCGGTTGTTTTCATTGTGTAGTACACCCGTGTCGTCAACCTGCCAGCCGGCATTCTCAAGTAATTCGGATGCTCGCTGCGGATCATACGGATGCGGCTCAAGCGTTTCGTCGTATGCCCATCGAAATACCGGCGGAATAGGGCCGCCTGCCACACGGGCATAATCGCCGAAGAAAGCATTCGTCATTTCCTCCCGATTGATGGCAAGGGTGAGTGCCTTTCTGACATCGGGGTTGCCGAAAAGGGGATGTGGTTGAATTGTTTGACCCTCTGACTCTGCAAAAGCCCGTGTGTGAATATTATTCCAGCCGATAAAATAATATCTTCGCTCGGGCATCGGTGTGATTTGAACGGGTGAATCTCTTCCCTCAATCCGTTCGGCATCTTCGACCGATATATCATCCATCATATCGATCTCACCCGATTCAAGTTGCGAAATTCTCGATTGATAATCGGGTATTATCTGGAAAATGAGCCGCGATAGTTTCGCCGGCTGGGGAAGAACGGATGACTCGTTCGATTCCAGGATAATGGATTGTTGAGGTGTCCACGAGTGGAGCTTAAACGGTCCTGCTCCGACCGGCTGACGGTTTATCGAATGTGTGCGAAGATCTTCTTTTGGAATTGTTTCGAAAATGTGAGCAGGTAGTATCGGCAAACCGACATCGAACAACTGACCGGTGTACGCGGATTCGAAATGAAAGGTAATTGTCGAGTCGTTTACGACCTCTATGCTTTGCTCTATATCCGGGGTACCGGCCTCATTTTTTAGAAAATTTTCGAGTGCATCTTGCCTGACACTCCCGACTTCCGGATTCCCATAAAGCCCATAGGTGGTGTAAACGTCCTGTGCGGTAATCGTTGTCCCGTCTTCCCATACTGCATCGGTTCGCAGATCGAATGTAATACTTTTGTTGTCATTGTGATGTTCCCACGATTTTGACAATGACGGCTGATATGAGATAGTTCCATCATCCAGATCAAAATCAGAATGGACCAGACTCGGGTAGATAAGGTCGATGATCTGACTTGCCGTAACCCCGGTCGCAAATATCGGATTGAACGTGTCGGCGTCTCCCGGTATTCCAATTATAACAACATCCTGTCGATCCGGCTCTGTTCGTTCCGAGCACCCGCTCATAGCAAATATAATGGTGACTGATATTATTAAAAGACGGTACAAAAATTTCATCAGGATGGCCTCTTGTATTTTCCTAAAAAATGAGTTAATTATAATTAGAGTTTTCTAATTAAAGTAAGGAATTATAAGTTTTACGTCAATATTTTAATTATATTTATTTTTTTAGTCGTCTGTTGAAATTATCGAATATGCAAGAACTTCTCCGCGTAAAAAATCTTTCGGTACATGTTGCTCATCGGGGGAGACCTGTATCTCTTATTGATGATATTTCTTTTCGGATTAAAAAGGGTTCAATGTTCGCTATGTTCGGGGAAAGCGGCTGCGGGAAAACCACACTGGCATTGGCTTTAACGAAACTGTTCTCAAACGGTAATAATTTTTCGATTCAAGGAAAAATAAATATAAACGGCAGTGATATACTGGAGCTATCCGACGAAAAGCTCCTCTCATTGAGAAGGGATCATATCCGATATGTGTTTCAGGATCCTGTACAATCTTTTAACCCGGTAATGAAAATTAATAAACAAATTTATCACGCGCTGAATTTAAAAACCAAATCCGATCGTCGACGTGAAACACCAAAAATCCGGGAATTTTTAAGTAAGTCGGGAATAGAGAACCCCGACGAAGTATTAAGATCATATCCACATCAGCTCAGTGTGGGAATGCTGCAGCGAATACTCATTGTGATGGCTATATTTCCGGCTCCGGCACTTTTAATTGCGGATGAACCGACCAGCTCGGTCGATGCTGCACTACGGTATCGTATACTCGATTTTCTCGATGAAATGCGGCGCACATTGGGTATGTCTATCCTCCTCATCACCCATGACCTTGAGGTGGTCAGACGGTATGCGGATGAGGTAGCGGTTATGTACGCAGGACGGTTGGTGGAAGTTGCGCCCAGGGAAAAATTTTTTGACGAACCTTACCATCCATACGCTCAACTATTGATGGAACACTTTTTTAAACCGGGCAATATCGATGCCGATGCGCTTCAATCGTTAACCGGTACCGTGCCGTCTCCATTGGATACGCCGCAGGGATGTACATTTCAGAACCGATGTTACAAAGTTCAAAGTGATTGTAAAATCGAAGAGCCACCGCTCACAGAAGTCAATCCAGAAAGGTTTGTGAGATGTCCATACTGGAAGTAAAAAAACTGCATTGCAGTTTTAAGGTCCAGGCGCAAGGTTTGTTTGGAAAACAGAGAAAGCAAGTTCTCGACGGGATTACGTTCACCGTACAGGAAAACGAGACGGTTGGTATTCTCGGAGAAAGTGGAAGCGGTAAAAGTACAATAGCTCGATGTATTACGGGATTGCAGCATCCCGACAGCGGCACAATAGATTTTAGCGGGCTCAATATTTTTCCCGAAACCGGAAACAGGAAAAGTATTATAAGAAAAATACAAATGCTTTTTCAAAACCACACCGCATCGCTTAATCCAAGGATGTCTATCAGGCGATCATTACTAGAAGCGTTGCAGTATCAGGATAACCCGTCAAACCGGGAAAATTATGAAAAGAAAATACTCACTGTTCTTGAATCTACCAATTTATCGCGTGATGTACTGGATAGATATCCCCGCCAATTAAGCGGCGGACAGCGACAACGTGTGGCTCTTGCCCGGATATTATTAGTCCGTCCGGAATTGCTCATTCTCGATGAACCGACCTCCGCTCTGGATATTCTGACACAAGTACAAATACTTCGCTTGATAAAAAAATTACAGCACGAAAAAGCGTTCTCCCTGCTGTATATAACACACGACGTGGCATCGGCATTGGAATTATGTGATCGGATCATAGTGTTATATTATGGAAAGATAGTCGAGGACCGGAATTCCTCACAATTATTGAACGATCCCCGGCACCCGTATACTAAAAATCTGTTGTCCTCATCGGGGTTGCTGGAACCGGCATGATTTAAATAGTAATTGATTTTTCGCAAATAAATCGTATATTAATGAATTAATCACGGTTTTTCTGTAGAATACAAAATGGGAGGTCCTGTATGGATGTTCAGGAAAAAACGTACGAAGAAAAACTTGCCGAGTTTGAAGCCCGCATCGCTCGCGGTGAAAAGATTGAACCCGGCGACTGGATGCCCGACGAGTACCGCAAACAACTTATCCGGATGATCGGACAGCACGCACACAGCGAGATAGTTGGTATGCTGCCTGAAGGAAAGTGGATACCACACGCACCGGGTTTCCGCCGGAAGCTCACGCTGATCGCGAAAGTGCAGGACGAAGCGGGGCATGGTCAGTTGCTCTATCGGGCTGCCGAAACGCTCGGTAAATCGCGTGGAGAGATGCTTGAGGAACTACTCGACGGTAAAGCAAAATACTCCAACGTATTTAATTATCCTACTCCGACATGGGCCGACGTGGGAATGATCGGCTGGCTTGTGGATGGTGCGGCGGTGGTAAACCAGCGGATGATCGCGAAGTGTTCGTACGGCCCGTACGCCCGCGCGATGAAACGTATCTGTTTTGAGGAATCCTTCCACATAAAACAAGGTCAAGACCTTTTGATCAAAATGGTAAACGGTACCGAAGAGCAGAAGCAAATGGCGCAGGAATCGCTCAATAGATGGTGGTACCCGACCTTGATGATGCTCGGTATGCCGGATAGTGATTCACCCCATCTCGGAAAATTAAAGCGCTGGGGTGTGAAGGTGAAGACGAATGATGAGCTCCGGCAGGAATTTGTGGACCTCGTCGCACCGCAATTAAAATCGGTCGATCTGCATCCGCCCGATGATGATCTGCATTATGATGAAGAAACCGGACACTGGAAATTCACCGAACCCGATTATGATGAATTAAAACGTGTCATTAAAGGTGACGGTCCGTGCAATAAAGAACGTATGGAAGCGCGTCGTAAAGCTCATGAAGAAGGCCGGTGGGTTCGTGAAGCGCTGGCGGTATCGAAACGGAAAAAAGAGGTGCCCGCGGCATGAACGACAC
The DNA here is from genome assembly GCA_007128495.1 of Bacteroidota bacterium. GTDB lineage: Bacteria > Bacteroidota > Ignavibacteria > T3Sed10-11 > T3Sed10-11 > T3Sed10-11. The sequence continues at coordinate 20,686 of SKXH01000163.1, read as the reverse complement.
CCAATTACCGATATGGGAAGTATTTCATCAGGAGAAGCGCGGGGCACCGCATGTGCACGTCGGTGCCGTGCACGCGTCCGACGAGGAAATGGCGCTCCGGATGGCGAAGGAACAGTTTGCCCGCCGTCTTGAGTGCGTGAGTTTGTGGGTGGTGCGTGAGGAACATGTCGTGAGAACGAATTATGATGATCCGTTTTTCTTTGCCCGCAACACGGATAAGAGGTACCGTGAAGTGCACGGATTCCCCGCACCGTTGAAAGGAAAACATAGTGAATAAGGAACAAGCATTACAATCTTACTTACTCGCACTTGCAGATGATGAGTTAATACTCGGCCATCGTGATGCCGAATGGACGGGACACGCACCGCTTATTGAAGAAGATATTGCATTCTCGAACATCGCACAGGACGAGATCGGGCACGCACAAAGCTGGTTGCGGGTATATGAATCATTGACCGGTACGGATCCCGATACGGTCGCTTTTTTACGCGACCATAATGAGTTCACGTGCTGTCATCTTGTGCAAATGCCGAAAGGCGACTGGGCATATACGATAGTACGACAGTTTTTCTTTGATGCTGCGGAGATAGTCCGGCTCGGATACTTAAAGCAATCTGTGTATGACCCGATACGAGAAATTGCCGTAAAGATATACCCCGAAGAGCAGTATCATCTGCTGCATACGCAGGGGAACGTGGAACGGCTCGGCGATGCAACGGAGGAGAGTCACCGGCGGATGCAGCGTGCGGTCGATGAAGCATTCGGTCAGGCACTCGGTTTGTTTGAGAGTATTCCGGGCGAGGATGTTTTAGCGGATGAGAACATTGTACCCGACAGTAAAACAATCGAAAATGAATGGCTGCAATTTGTGGTGCCGGTGTTGAAACGATCGGGACTACGATCGCCCGTCGATGAAACGAACGGATCCGGCGGAACCGATGTTAAATCATGGTATGGCGGAAGACAGAAAGAGCATACCGGTCACTTAAAACAAATTGTGACGGATATGCAGCAAGTGTATAGAATGATCCCCGGAGCGAAGTGGTGAGACGACAAAAGTGAAAAGTGAAACATTAAACAAGGAACCTGGAACTCGAATCATAAAATATATATAGGCAGTTTTTCATTTTAAAAGATGGGTAATGACATTGGAAATATAACGAATGCCGAGATATGGGAGTCATTAAAAGAAGTGACCGATCCCGAAATTCCCGTCCTCTCACTGGTCGATATGAAGATAGTACGTGATGTGCGCATTGAGGGGGAGGAGGTCTATGTGACCATGACACCCACCTTTGCCGGGTGTCCCGCAATCTATCAAATGAAAACGGATATTGTAGACAAACTCCGTGAACTCGGTTTTGAAAAAATACACATCGATATAAGTTTTAAAGAACCGTGGTCTACAGAAATGCTCGATGATGAAGCGAGAGCGAAACTCGAATCCTTCGGCATTACCCCGCCCACAAAACATAATGGCGAACCCACCGGAACAATGAATGCCAAAGTTACATGTCCGCACTGCAAGTCGGAAGATACTACAATGGAAAATCCGTTCGGGCCGACGTTATGCCGGATGATTTATTATTGCAACTCCTGCCAGCAGCCGTTCGAGCGGTTTAAAGCGCTGTGAGTGACGCCCGCATAACTGCTTGATTTTTATCCTATCACGCACTATACTACATACAGATGGTAATGTCCAATGATTGAGAGATGGACGCGGTAAAAAATGGCAAAATGGGTATTCTTTGCATAAAAGATATCAAAAGAAATAAACATTTATTTCAATGACATTCCCCGTTTCCGCCACCCATAAGTAACATCGGCAATCCAAGGGCACGTGACGCCATCATAATACCCAGCAGAATAATTGTTATTGCCGCAAGCTTATCCCCGATGGCGCGCATCTTTGTTCCGAAGTAGGATGATGCTAAACCGGTAACGAACAAGGCCGGGAATATTCCCATCCCGAACAAAAACATGATCGTTGCACCCGCTAAAAGACTTCCCGATGCTGCTGCTTTGATGAACATCGAATATAGTAAGCCGCACGGCAGGAGCACGGTAAGCATACCGATGTAGAATTTGCTTTCGTTTGTCGGGCTTCCGAGTAGTTTACCGTATGTCTTTGCATAAATCCTGAATAAGAATGCACGGGTCTGTCGCTGCATAGGTAGTTTTTCAGAGAACCCTGTACCGGGAAATATTTTCAACATCCAGATGCCCGCAAATATGAGCAAAAACCCGACGGTGCCGGTGAAATAGGGGGCGATAGTCTCAATTCCCGTTAAACCCGCTCCGATCAATCCGAGCAGCGCACCGACTATTGTTTTGCTCAATACTCTGCCGGCATTATAGGAGAAATGTGCCGGTATCGATTGTAACGGTGACCTGGCTGCAAGGTTATGCTGTGTTGAATATGCTAAAACGATAGCGCCGCACATACCGACGCAGTGCATACTTCCGAAAAAGCCGGCGAGAAATGCGAGGTAGTATTCCATTTACGAATTACGAGTTACGAATTTATAGTTACGATTTGTTTGATCTGTGGGGGAAAACGTATTGTTCAGTAAGTTCAGATTTGTTTAGTTTATTATCTTATGTGCTCTACTCAGAGCTTATAATTTCAATTTTACTTTTACTTACAATTAAATCAACTATTGGAAGAGCCGAAATTCCAGTCGTGATCTATCAATTCGCTTGCTTGCATCTTCTATTTCAATGCTAACGGTTTGATTGTTTTCATCAAAACGCATAATAAACAAGCCAAAAAATATAGCAGTAAAATGCTTTAAATGCAAATATGATACAGATTATAATTTTTTCCGAAGCATATCAACCTCATTCACCGGAAGCTCGCAGGTAAAATTTTCACAAACATAAGCAGTCGGCTTGTTGTCTATCTTTTTTACCGTTCCGATGAACTCTACTTTTGATGCGAGGTAATCCTGGCTCTTGCTGCCGTCGGCGAGGAGTAGTACTTTGCCGGGTATGAAGTGGGAGTGTAATTCCCTGAGCATTGCGCGGGTCTTTGGTTCTTCCGTGTGTCCCGCAATTATAATTTGCTTTGGTTTGGAAAGAGCAAGACCGGTTGCTGCAAGAAATTGAGCAAGTGCCTGGGGAGCTTTATTCACCAACTCGCTGAAGTAGGAAAGCGACTCCATTGCTTTATCCCGGTAATCATCGCGTCCGAACATATACGATAATCGCAGCAGGTTTTCGATTGCTATTGAATTACCCGACGGTTCGGCGCCGTCGTGCCATTCCTTGGAGCGTAAGATAACCGACGGATCATTGCCGGATGTATCGAAGAAGCCGCCGTCCTTTTCATCGTAAAATAATTCAATCATATCTTCATTGAGCTGAAGTGCCGTATCGAGTAAATTTATATCAAACGATGCTTCGTATAAATCGATTAACGAGCGTACGAAAAATGCAAAGTCTTCAAGATGCGCTTCAATCATTGATTCACCATCGCGGTAGCGGCGGAGTAACTTACCCGAGTTACTATCATGCAATTTGTGTGCAATGAACTGTACCGCATTTTTGGCCATGTGCAGGTATTGCTCATCTTCAAATACCTGATACGCACGTGCGCATGCAGAAACCATAAGACCGTTCCATGAAACGAGAATCTTATCATCAAGATGACACTTCGGTCGTTTCTCACGGGCTGCAAATAATTTTTGTCGTATCGATGATAATAAATTTGTAACCAGATCGATATCTTTATTTAATTCCCGGGCTATATCGTCTTTTGTTTTTTCAATTGAAAGAATGTTCTTGCCGGTAAACACACCATGCGGATCGGAGCTGACATTGCCGTTTTTACGAAGACCGTAATACAACTCAGCGACAGCGGTTTCGTCCGGCGTCAGTATAGATTCTAATTCCGAATATTCCCAAACATAGAAAGCGCCTTCTTCTTTCTCCGATGGCTTGTCCGGATCGATTGCACTCTCCGCATCCTCGGCAGAGTAAAATCCCCCTTCGGGCGATGTCATAACCCGTTTAACATAATTGAGTACATCTTTTGCAACTGATGCGTAAAAATCCTCACCGGTAATTTGATACGCGTCGATGTACGATGACACAAGTTGTGCCTGATCGTAGAGCATTTTCTCAAAATGCGGCACGTGCCATTTGGCATCGGTCGCATAGCGGTGAAAACCGCCGCCGATGTGATCATATATTCCGCCGTTTGCCATCTTTCGAAGTGTGAATAAAGGCATATCGATTGCGCTTTTTTCGCCGGTTCGTGCATAATAAGAAAAGAGAAAATTAAACATTACCGGTGTCGGGAATTTCGGTGCGTCTCCGAAACCGCCGTTAACCGGATCGAATGCCTCGTTAATCCGGGTAAAACCGTTATGAAGAATTTTGTCATCAAGCTCGTGCTTCGGTAAATCCGGAGAAGCTGCTCTGGCAAGATGATCGAAAACTTGTTGTCCCGTTTCGGTTATCTTATCCCGTTCGTTTTTCCAGACGTTATGTATTGCACGGAGAACATCACCGAATCCGGGAATCCCGTGTTTAGGATAGGGAGGTATGTAAGTGGCGGCATAAAATGGTTTAAGATCGTGTGTCAGAAAAACCGACATCGGCCAGCCGCCGTGGCCGGACATTGCCTGGAGCGCTTTCATATAAATTCGGTCGACATCAGGCCGTTCTTCACGGTCAATTTTAATGTTGACCGCATACTGGTTCATTAAATCTGCAAGTTCTTTATTTTCAAATACTTCACGTTCCATCACATGGCACCAATAACAAGTAGAGTATCCGACTGAAAGAAATATCGGTTTGTCTTCTTCTCTGGCTTTTTGAAATGCCTCTTCACCCCAGGGATACCAATCAACGGGATTAAACGCGTGTTGCTGGAGATAAGGACTTTTTTCATGTATCAGTCTGTTTGGAGTCGTCTGTGTCATATAAAATTCAACGTATTTTTTGGAAAAATTCTGAAATGCAGTATGAGTAATTCATTTATGTAAATAACAGAAATTTTAAATTATTAATTCAAAGTATACGAACATTATTTTGCCCACTGTGTCCCGCATATATATGTATACGGGCAATTCGCACACTCTGTTGAAAAATCTTCGGTTGGTGCGAAATCGAATGACGGATCGATAATTTCATCTAAGAGTTTCGAGAGGATTGATTTTAGAGTTTTTATATCAACTTCCGGGCTGTCCATTGAATCCATCAAACTATGTTCGATATCCATTGAAATGTGTTGCTTGCCGAGCAAAAGGAACAGCGTATTAAGTGCAGACGCCTTCTCTTCTAAATTGTTTTCATACAGTATCATATATACCGGTAATTGCAGCGAACCGATTGCATCATACCACGTTGAACGGTCATCGATATCTAATTTATCAAGCCGGATTTTAAGGCGATCGACATTTGAAGAAATTTTATAATCGATGATGCACACGGTTTCACTGCGTTTTTCTACACGGTCTAATTTTCCCGACAATTGAAAACCATTGTGGTGTGCCTCAAGCGGTAATTCAACATCTATCAGTTGCACCGGTTCTTTATTTGTTATCGGTATTTGGTATTTGTATAAAAAGTTCTGCATACGGCGTTTCACCTGCCGGTGTAGTATATACGATTTACCCCATAATTCTTCGCCGTACATTTCATGAAATACCTCATCGACCCTGCTATTCATTTCATCCACCGGTAAATCCTGTTCCGAGAGTTGATAGCCCTTCCTATTGCTGAAATATCTTTTTAATATATCATGCACGATACTGCCTATCTGCAGTGCGTCGATATCCTCAACGAGTTCTTCGCGCTCCCGGAGTTTAAGAACATATCGATAATAAAACCGGAGTTGACATTTCAGGTAGGTGTCCAGCGATGTTGCACTGAATTTCATTTTCTTAAGATATTCGATAGTTTCCGTTGTTTTCGGTATGGCATCGGGTTCGGGATTGTTCAACCGTATGGCATACTGGATCGAATCGGTCGGAATTTCTTCTCCGGATTTTTCGGTCTGCCAGGCGAGTTGTTCCAGATACCGGCTTCGCTCTTTTTTATCTTTTTCGATATAGAAAAAGTCAACCTCCCGTGCATTGTTTACCAGGAGGTCAAGATAATATATATGTAACCGTTCGCGGTCGTAATAGGTCGGGATGCCGAGCGTCATCCGTACCCGCACCGGAACAAGCGGTTCATCGTTCCGCATTGCCGTAATGACATCGTCATTTGCATCGAGGAAAAATACCCGATTGAATTTCAGTGATCGCGTTTCGAGAAAACCGAGGATTTGTAATCCGCTTAACGGAGTTCCGGAAAATGGTATCTGAACTGTCTCTATATAATGTCTGTAAAAGTTAAAATATGCCGTTGTTTCGTTAAACTTTACGTCTGCCAGGAGCGAATTTCGTAATGTATTTAATGCCTCAATAATGTGCCCGGAAAAGTGGTTAAAGAGCGGGTGTTGTCGTGCAGTACTGTGTTCGTGAACGAAGATTATTATGTTTGTGAGCTTTGTAGCAAAGTCATTCATTGAGGAGACATTTTCTAATGGACGAATAGTTGTATCGTGAATATGGCGCAGATGGTTTTGTAGATCGGAAACCGATAAGGAGTATCCTGCACCAGTTATACGTGCCCGTATTCGCTCGATTAATTTGGTGTCTGCTTCAAGCTCTGAAAGGTCAAAATAGGTGAGTGTCGCGTTTTGCATGAAGTGGTCTTCGATCGCGTGGAAAAGAATGCGGGTTGGTTCGGAGGCGTTCTCCAGTAAAATATTCTTCGTATACGGATGCAGCGCGAACCGCAGATAATCGTGTGCGTAGTAGCGTCCGTTCTCACGCGATATGAATGTGTCAATAACAGCGTTTAAAAATCCGTGCAGCGTACTGCGCGCTGCGGGATAACCGAGTGAAATGTTATAATCATTATCCGGGATAAGCGGTAATGTGTGCTGGATGAGGGGAAACAATGTCTCAGGCGCCGGGGTAACGATGACATTATTCTCATCGAGAGCGGCTCCCTCGTTTATCTTTTCACTGACTAAATTTGAAAGGGCTAATACCTGTCCGTGAGTGTCCGGACTTTTATGAAACCGGACTTTCGGTGTACCGGTCGCTTCACCGATTACTTCAGGTTCAATATTGAGTTCGTTGAGATGCTCCCGTATTCCTTTGCCATCCTGAAACAGCATAAGTACATTCTTGCGGACAATCAGTTCGGTAAATATTTTTCGTTCGGATTGTGTGAGCACGAAAAAACCGCCGAAAAAGACCTTCCGGAATATGTCAAGATTGACTTTTTTAATCGAACGGGCTACTTCACGGTAACGTATTGAACGTGTGGAATAATGTCTGGCTTCAAGCAGCTCATAAAATTTTTTATAGTATGTATCGAGCGCCCCCACCTGACCGGTATCGTATCCGGAAATTGCTTCCTGCAACCGACCGGTCGAAATATCCGCAATGCAGAATTCTTCCAGTTCCTTGAATATATTCATTGCAAGCGGAAGAAAATCATCTATCCGTTTGAAATGTTCACCGCCGATCGGTTCGGCCGCCGAGTTGTGAATATCGAAAAGGATGGCAGCGGCATCGAGAACGTCGATCTTCCGGTCGTTTATTTTCAGCAACTCCGTATATACATAATCGACAAATTCATCCATCGACATAATGTGCGGCGGTATGAAACCGGAACCACATTCGGAGCCGAGTTCCTTCCGGAGATAATATCCCGGGCGCTTACCCGTGAAGATGATCAATGATCCGGAATAATCTTTATCGTGAGATTCTAATCTGCCGCTGATCTCTTTGATGAGGTCATGTCCCGGCGGTATGAGAAGGGCGCCGCTCATTCTACCACCTGTACTTTTTTCTTATCGATATATGCAAGGATTCCGTATATAGTTTTATCCGGATAAATATCCTTTAGTATCGTCTGATAATTTTTTACCTGCGAAATATGTTCGGATTCCCTTTGCCGGTCATCACCGGTCTTGAAATCGATTGCGGTTATTGTGTCGCGGTCGGTAATGAGGCGGTCTACCCTGAATAATCTGCCCGATGCATCGGTTATGTCGATTTCATTCCGAATGATCCTATCGTCTCCGGGTTCAAAATATTTTTTCATATCAAGATGGGTAATAAATGAGATCACCGTTTCGATCATCTCATTGATCGATTCATCGGAAAATAATTTGTAGTAGCGATGCCGGCTTGCTAATTGCCGTAAATTGTTTTCAATTCTTTCGTCGATAAAATTAATTTCTGCAAGCAGATCGTGAATAAATTCGCCGCGCTGTAGTTCTGCAATATTCAGCGGCATACGATCCCCGAAATCGAAGCGAGCCGGAAGTTCGTGGTGATGGGTTGCAATTTGTTGTTCTTCCTGTGGTGGCCGGCTGACGCCGGTTGATTTTTCACCGAATGTACCTTGAGGAAACAAGGAAAAAATGCTGTTCCGTCCGGAGCGCTTTGGCGGAAGCCCGATCAAATACATTTCATCTTCAGCGCGGGTACATGCCACATATAATCCGTTAAGATAATCGGCGATACTCGCGAGCCGGTGTGATGTGTAAATTTCTTCAAGAGTCTCCCCGACTTGAGCGTGTGAACTATTCAGATAGAGCAAGTGCAAGACATCACCCGCGTCTTCAAGATAAAAATCTTCATTCATCCGGTGATCGTTGTAAAGTGGAATTATTACCACCGGAAAACCAAGTCCCTTTGCCTTATGGATGGTCATAAGCTGCACTGCATTAATCTTGTCCGGTTTATTGATATTCCATTCGGCTTCGCTTTCTTCATCTGCTACAAGTTCAAGAAACGTGCGGAGATTGTTTGTTCCGCCTGCTTCAAAATCCTTAATTGCTTCGAGAAATTTTGCCAGTGCTGCCTCTTCATCTGGAAACGTCCGGAACAAACGGAATACCTTATAAATATCCTGTGTGAGATCATAAATTGATAAATGGCCGGCGTGGGTAAAGAGTTGTTCAAAGTAGGTATTCCAGAGACCGGGATATGTATTCCGGAGATTTTTGTACAATGGATTTTTAAGCAAAGCAGGATCGTGTTTTGTCCGGCCGATGAATGCAATAAAATCATTCCTGTCGATACCGGATTGATAAAGTGCTTCACGGCAGATATCACCGAGACAAAAGGAGGTGAGAGCGAGATCATCGACCGGTGCATTGAGAAACTGTAGTAAAGAGATAAGCTCGCCCGTGATCTTTCGATTTCTCACGTCAAGATTTGAAAACGATATGAATTTAATATTTTCTTCGCTCAACCACGAGCTAATATTTGTTACATCCTTGTTCCTGAATGTAAGAACGGCGATATCACGATGATTGTATCCGCGCTCCAATGCATCTTCGATAATGCTTATGATCTTGTTTCGTTCCGTTTGATTCTTTTCATCCCGTTCATCATAAGGATATACGATGCATTCGGCAAAACCTTGCCCCGTTTTGTCTTCCGCGGTATTTTGTTTGTGATGCTCAAGTCCGCTTAAACGTGCTGCCCGCCCGTATTCTTCGTGGTTTAATATAGCATTGAAAAATGTTTCGTTGAAACGAAGAATATGCTCGCTGCTCCGGTAGTTCGTATCGAGATCGAAAACATTCGGAGGCGCCGACGGAAACACCCGTGTATCTTCGGTTTTCTTCATGATCTTGTAATCGGCACCGCGGAATTTATATATCGCCTGCTTGGTATCTCCGACCACAAACAAACTGCCATGCGCCGATAATGAGTTCTCAATCAAAGATTTAAGGTCGGCCCATTGCAGGGGAGAGGTGTCCTGAAACTCATCTATCAAATAATGATGTATTGTATCACCGAGCATAAAATAGATATAAGGGATGATCTCTTCATCGAGACGTGAAACGAGCAATTTCCCTATATCGTCAATGAATATCTGATTGTACTCGCGCTTGACCTGCCGGAGAATATCGCTGAAGTTTTCGAAGTACAATAAATGCGGGTGATAATACGAGCGGGCATAGTATTCGGTTAGCCGGCGGTAGAGTTCATTCAGTTCATCGCGGAGCGTGTTTACCTCGTCGTTCACAGGATCGAAAGATTGTTTGCTCATCGAACCTTTTTTTATGAGATTCGATTTGTGCTGCCGCCCTATAGCGTAATAGATATTATCGGAAGCCGCTGCCTGCAGGGCATTATGGAAATGGGCATTCCCGCTGTACTCCAATCCCTTGTCGTTTACGAAGTGATCAATTTTTTGGATGAGTTCTTTAATTTTTCCGAATGTGGCGGTTATCTCCTGTGAATGATCTTCAGTATGGATTGCCCGCGGAAGTGAAGCTATTTTTGAATACAGTTTCTTAAATACCGATGCTATTTCTTCGGTCGGATTCCACGGATATTTTGTGTCAGCACCTTTTCGGGCAAGAATACTGTTGATAACTTCTTCGACGATCTTTGCTTCCGCAGAATCTGGTTTGATTTTCCTGAAAAATAGTTCAAATGAATAATCGATCAACCGGTCTTTTTCGATCAATATCTCGGTGCTCGGTGCGATCCCGAATTCAAGCGCAGACGAACGGAAGATCGATGCCATAAAGCTGTCGATCGTTCTAACCTGAAAATCGGAATAGTTCTCAAGTATAGTATCGATCAGCATGCCGGCACGCTGCTGAATTACATCCCGTTCGGTATTAAGTAAATAGCTCATTATGGTAAGATGCTCTTCATCCCCGAAATATATTTTCTTAAGCCATGAGATGATACGTTCTTTCATCTCCCGTGCCGCATTGTTAGAAAAGGTAATTGCGAGAATATTTGTAAGAGCGTTTGACCGTATCCGGTCCGACATCAAGAATTGAATATACCGGTGGGCGAGGGCGCGTGTTTTTCCCGAACCTGCCGATGCGCGGAGAATAGTAAAATCAGGAAAAGCAAGTTCGTGATCCGGATTGAGAACAGTGTTTGCCATACGGCTTGTTATTTCCCTTTCCACTGCGGTTTTCGTTTTTCAACGAATGCGTGCATCCCTTCCTGTTGATCCTCGGTAGAGAAGAGCAGGTAAAAATTCTTTCTCTCGAATTCCAGTCCCGTTTCTATGGTAGTGTCGAATGCTTTGAGAATTGATTCCTTTGCCATCTTCAATGCGATCGGCGGTTTCGATGCAATCAACACCGCCATTTCTTCTGCCTCATTGAACAGCATTTCAACCGGTACGATTTTATTAACAAGCCCGGCTTGTTTCGCTTCTTCCGCTTTGATGAATTTGCCGGTCAGTACCATTTCCATCGCACGGTATTTACCCACGGCGCGCGTCAATCGTTGGGTTCCCCCGGCGCCGGGCATAACGCCGATGTTTATCTCCGGCTGCCCGAAAGTAGCCGTCTCCGATGCGATAATAATATCGCAGAGCATTGTTAACTCGCATCCACCGCCGAGTGCAAATCCGGAAACTGCCGCAATGAGAGGTTTTTTAATTTTCCTGATGCGAACCCATTTGGAGAGTTGATCACGGACGAGCATCTCGACAGCGGTGGCGTCTGCCATTTCCTTTATGTCAGCACCGGCTGCGAAGGCCTTTTCATTGCCCGTGATAATTATACACTTTATCGAATCATCCTGATCGAGCGATTCGAGAGCCGAAACAAGTTCATCCATAACCTCACGGTTGAGGGCGTTCAAAACCTGCGGTCTGTTGAGCTGAACGGTTGCAAAACCTTTTTCATTTGTGGTGACAAGAATGGTATTATAATCCATATCGATATTCCTCCGGAATGGAAAGTACTTTATTGGTAAATAATTGTTTTTTCGGGTAGATTGAATTCGATCTTGTTGCCTATTACTGTTGATGCATCAAGTACTTCAAGACCAACCAATTTTCCATTTTTGTCATAATCTCCGTTTAAAAAATCGAACTGTCCTGTACTGATCCATTAAAGTTAATGATGGGAGTATGAATCAGGGAATTACTATTTTTGAAAACTCATCCCTGAATGGCGATACCCGAATTGAATCATTACGCATAGCAAAAAAATACCTGTCAGTCTGATGATCGAAGTGAACCAGTAATTCATATTCGAGTGTAGACAGTCTTCCAAGATTATATCCCTGCGATACGTGACCGCTCGGCATGATATAGCCGTCGGGTTCAACGACTTCCCGCCCGGTGAGTGCAATGATTTCAATCTTATCATGCTCGACACGCACCTGATAACCGCGGATCAGCGGTAAGCGAAAACGTTCACCGGGTATAATTTCCATATATACGTCTTCGGATTCTTCCAAAAATTGATAGAAGACAATGTTCAATTTATCCTCGGGAAGATTACCCAGAGTAACTTGAACAGAGAGATAAAGAGCAGTAAAAATTAATAAAATCTTAGGCAAGCTCTTTACCGCATTCACCGCAATACGCATACCGGACGGGCATTGTGGCGCTGCACGATGCACATTGTGTGAGCAATCCTTTTCTGACTTTTTCATAATCAATCGGCTTTTTATTTTTAAATGAATCTATCCCCTCAAAAATCTCCGGGGCTGACGTATGTACCGTTAACCAGTCGCGGGCATGGCCGATTGAGATACCCCATGACAGATCGCGCCATAAATTGAGCTGCTGTTTTGTGTAGCGCGTAACCTCGGGTAACTTGTTTATTAATTTCTCGGTTACTTCCTGCACTGCATCATCCAATCTACCGCGAGGGATGATCCGGTTGACAAGTCCCCAATCGAGAGCTTTTTCAGCCGGAATTTCATCACAGAGCAACAATATTTCTCTCGCCCGTCTGTCGCCGACGATCAACGGGAGCCACTGGGTCGCACCGGCGGCCGGAACGCTGCCGCGGGCCGGACCGACCTGGCGTATATAAATATCATCGGCTGCGATGGCGAGGTCACATGCCATATTGAGCTCATTACCGCCTCCGACAACAATACCGTTTAATCGGGCAACAGTTGGTTTACCAATATTGCGCAAGCGGTCATGCATTTCAATAAAGGCACCCATCCATTTATAAAAATCACCCGGATGGGACATAAATTCTTCATGCCATTGTTTGATGTCGGCGCCGGTACAAAACGCCTTATCGCCGGCTCCGGTTAAGACCATCACAGCAATATCGTCGTCCCATGTTACATCTTCAAAAACACGATGAAGCTCGCGAACAGTTTCGAAGTTCAATGCATTGTGTGTCTCCGGCCGGTTAATGGTAACGGTTGCAACCCAGTTTTCTTTGGAGTATAATAAATTTTTAAAATCGAGCTGTTCGGGAGATTTGCCCCTGTAATTTGAATTATTCATTATCCACGACCTCGGCAACCATCATTTGTACAATATCACCGGCAAAATCCATTACATCTTTTCCGGCTGCTTTGCCTTCCGGAGATGCCATAGCGGCATTGAGTGCGTCTTCGTTCTCAAAATACATTTCGGCAAGAAGGTAAAACTTTGCCTCGCCACCGATGGCACTCGTTATTTTTGAAACCTCGAGCTTCTTAAGTCCGGGCATTTTCTTCACGAGAGGAGTATGTTTGTTGTTGTAGTGCTCATCAAATGCCTGAACATCGGATGGTTTTTTGTACAATGCAATGAGTTTGACCATAGGAAAGCCCCTTCTTAAAGTGTACGGATTATTGTGTGTTTTCAAGGTTGATAAAATATAGAAGAATAGCATCGGAATTGCAACTCGTTGATTTTGCCCGCTTTTTTCGTATACTTATTGGGTTGAGAACTTGATGTATGATCCCGGAAACTACCGACTTATATGAACGGAAAAGAATTATTTGATAGCTTTGAAGATATCGATCGCGCACAGATGTTAATTCGCGAGTTGATCGAGCCCCTCTTAGGATCGTTCGATGAGCGCGGAAAACCATACTCTGCAGAGGAGCTTCATAGCATTGTGTTGACCGTTATAGCCGATACACCGTCGCCGGATAAAACATTGTTTAATATTCACAGGATGGCAGAGGCGTCGTTCGGTATTTCGTTTACACGTGATCTGGTGCGATATCCCGTGTTGATCGATTTAGCCGTGAAGATTGCGAGCAGTTCTCAATTTCTTTCCGATATTATAGTAAGAGATCCGGAGCTGTTTCGTTGGTTGACAACAACCGACGTATTGTCAAGAACCAAATCACGTCAGGAATATAGTGATGATTTGAAGAAACAGGTCGCATTATTTGAAAAACACGAATCCCAGATCAATGCAATTCGGAGGACGTACCGCAGAGAAATACTCCGCATCGGTGTGCGTGATATTCTTGAACTGGATTCGTTTGAGTCGATTGTCCGTGAAATAAGCGATCTTGCCGACGCCATATCAGCGACTGTTCTGGAGGTGGCGATGAACGAAACGATCGCGAAGTATAAAGCTGCTCCCCGATCAAAGCTTGTAATAATCGGACTTGGAAAACTGGGGGGACGTGAACTTAATTACAGTTCCGATGTGGATGTGATGTTCATTGTTGACGACGACACCGCTTTTACAACACCGGAGGGAAGGAGTGTGCAAGCTGTAGATTTTTACTCGTCTGTTGTCGATAAGTGGATAGCTCATATAACCGGACATTCCGGAGAAGGTACATTGTATAGAGTTGATACCCGTCTCCGTCCCGACGGTGATGCAGGTCCGCTTGTCCGGTCGGTACAGAGTTGTACTACTTATTATGAGACCCGGGGTGAGTTGTGGGAACGACAGATGCTTATCAAAGCCCGACCGATAGCCGGCGATATCGAGCTGGGGGACTTCTTTATAAGCACACTTCAACCGTTTATATATCCGGCAACATTTTTTCAATCTCCTCGAAAAACAATAGCACGAATGAAGTCACGGATAGAGAAACGGCTGGAAGATCCGGACAATATTAAACTCTGTCGGGGAGGTATACGGGATATCGAGTTTATCGTACAGGCGCTTCAGCTTCTTAACGGCGGAAAGGAGGAGCGCATCCGTACACCTTCTACTCTTGCAGCAATCGAACTCCTCTTCGGGAGAAATTATTTAAACCGCCGTGAGCGGGATATTCTCCGGGATGCATATATCTTTTTTCGAAATCTCGAGCATCGGGTTCAACTCGATGATAACATTCAGACTCATTCCATCCCGGCGGAGACCGGAAAGCGCACACAATTTGCCCGCACGGTTGGATGTAACTCAGCCGACGAATTTGATGAAGTTCTTGATAAGAAGAGATCGGAGGTAATCAAAATTTTCGATGGTGTGTTTGGAGAAGATAACGATCCGGCGGATGTTGAAGCGATGTTCGGCAATGAAAAGAATGTTGATTTAAAAAGGTATGGTTTTGTGAATGAAAAACGCGCTCGAGAGTTATTCAACCAACTTGCCTTCGGGATATCTTCGGCCGGCATCGGGGAACACGATATGCAGACAAGGGAGATGTTTCGAAAAATTGCCCCATCGCTGCTCGATAATTTTGCCTCGACAATTAACCCGGACCGTGCACTGACAAATTTTTTATCTATTGTCCGGGAATATCCGCATCCGCATTCCCTCTATGTCATGTTTCAGCATGAAGCGATGCGCAAAGCACTGATAACCTTGTGCGGTTACAGCAACAAATTATCGCTGCAGCTCGCAAAGTATCCCGAAGATCTTGAATTGTTATTTACCAATGCAGCAGAAATCCTTGAAACAAATTATCTTGACGTTTCTGACATCAACCGGTTTACCGATCGGTTTCTTTACCTTGCAGTCCATATGCGTTATTGTAACGGTCGAAGCAATCTCGAAGAAGTACATCATTTGATATCTTATATTGCGGTGAAAAAGATACGTACAGTATTGAATGAGATATATCGCGAGAAAGGGATAGACGATCCTCCGGTAGCGATCATGGCGCTTGGCAAATTGAGTGGCGAAGAACTCGGGCCGGGGGCTGACCTCGATTTAATATTTTTCTTTGATGCTTGCAACGATTTCGATGCAGCGACAGCAGAAACTATAGCCCGCGAATTGATACGGAGAGCTGCAGCATCCGGTGCAGATACAATTCCTTTCGAGGTCGATATGCGTTTACGTCCCGAGGGTGAGAGTGCACCGCTCGCTGTGGAAGTAGCTACATATAATGACTATCTTCAGGGGCGGGCATCGTTCTGGGAACGTCAATCACTTACCCGCGCTAAAATGATTGCCGGAAAAAAAGAATTGGTTAACCGGATCGAGGGAATTGTAGAGCAGTACGTATATGACAGTCCGCTGTCCGACGGATGGATAGATCAGCTAAAGAAAATGCGCTACCGGACTGAAAGCAGATCAAGAATGAATCGCCACGATTTTATTAATTTCAAAACCGGCACCGGCGGTATAATGGATATCGAATTTCTGGTTCAGGCAATTCAATTATACTATGGGAAAATGGATAAAGCATTTCGCAGTACCTCCACCCGGGAGATACTTTCACTTCTACACAAACTCGATTTGATTGGTATTGACGATGCTGATTATTTGAGCCGGGCATATAGTGATTTTCGACAGCTCGAATACTTCAACCGGATCTATCTGGAGGATCCGTCGAATCTAGTACCATCGGGATTTGAGGAACAGAAAGTTTTACAAAAGGTGTTGAATATTACGGAGGACCCGCTAAAGTACTTTCGTGAGCGGACGGCAAAGGTTCGAAATATGTTCGAGCGCGTAATTCAGGAGGGGGAAAACTGGAAATCCGGGCATATTCGATAAACAAATTGGGGAATATTGGGAAAAATCCGGCGATACTGTTGACTTTTTCCTAAAAAATGCTATATTACATAGCTTGACTTTAAAGTGAATAAAAGGGCGTCCGACATCCAAATCAACATATCGATTATCCCTACACATACTGTGGTGAGCGGTAACAGTTTTACATGGCTGCGCAAATGCGTGCCTGATCTTAAGCTAAAGGATGTCCGGTATTGCTATATGCTGGCGTAGCTCAATGGTAGAGCAGCTGATTTGTAATCAGCAGGTTGGGGGTTCAATTCCCTTCGCCAGCTCCAGTCGGTTGATTGTTAATCGTTATTGGTTAACGGGAACTTGGACGATACGAACAATTAACTAATAACCATTTACCGATAACTCAATCTTGCGGGCAGGTAGCGAAGTGGTTAAACGCAACAGACTGTAAATCTGTCGGCCTACGGCCTTCGGAGGTTCGAATCCTTCCCTGCCCACATTGTAGGAATTACGAATCTTTGATTCGTAATTTGTAGTTCAAGCAGCGGGAGTAACTCAGTTGGCAGAGTCACAGCCTTCCAAGCTGTTGGTCGCGGGTTCGAATCCCGTCTCCCGCTCGAGTGCATTGGCCGCGGGTTTCCCGACGAAGTCGGTATCTCCCGCTCAGTCGAGTTGGCCGCTCACGTAGCTCAGTTGGTAGAGCACGTCCTTGGTAAGGACGAGGTCACCGGTTCAATCCCGGTCGTGAGCTCACGGTACTTTAAATGCAGATTCAATAGCTAAAAGCTGCGGAGATAAATACAGTGAGAGATAACATTATATTAGAATGTACAGAGTGTAAGCGTCGAAATTATACGACTTCGAAGAATAAACGCAAACAATCCGGACGGGTTGAGTATAAAAAGTATTGTCGGTTTTGTACTAAGCATACTCCCCATAAGGAAACCCGGTAATTGTGTACGGGTGTAGCTCAATTGGCAGAGCAACGGTCTCCAAAACCGTAGGCTGCGGGTTCAAGTCCTGCCACCCGTGCTAAGAATAGAAGGTTGAAATTGTACGGTAAGTAAGCATTTGTATTCTTTAATCGCATCACTGCAAAGGAATTACCCGACAGTGGGCGGTTTTTTATATTCGAGAGAGTATTATGAAAGATAAAATTGTAAACTTTGTTAATGATGTCGTTAAGGAAATGAAAAAGGTCACGTGGCCGAAGAAAGAAGAGCTGCGTGAATCAACGGGCATTGTTATTATCGCGTGCTTGATACTGGCGGCGTTTGTCTATGTCGTCGATCGCGTTATTAGCACCGTCGTAAGTGGTATATTTTAATTTATTAACCGATCGTGAGAGGTATTGTAGTCTTGGAAACAAAATGGTATGTCGTCCGAACATATTCGGGGCATGAGCAAAAAGTAAAGGCCTATATCGAGAAAGAGGCTAAAGAAGCCGGACTCGAAGACCGCATCGTTAAAGTGCTTGTGCCTTCCGAGAAGGTGTTTACTATAAAGGATGGCAAGAAAAAGAGTAAGACCAAGACTTACTTCCCGGGTTATATCTTGGTTGAAACGTCTCTCGATAAAGAAACAACACACTTTATACTTGAAACACCTTCGGTAATGGGATTTATCGGACCGAAGAATACACCGGTCCCGCTACGTCCCGATGAAGTGCAGCGGTTAATCGGCCGGATGGAAGACCGACGTGATTCGGAGCTTATTAAAACCCCATATCATGTGGGTGAGCCGGTCAAAGTTATAGATGGACCGTTTACCAGCTTTACAGGGATCGTGCAGGAAGTCAACGAAGAAAAGATGAAAGTAAAGCTCATGGTGAGTATCTTCGGACGGAAAACCCCCGTCGAACTCGATTTTGATCAGATCGAAGCAGAAAAATAAAATTATTGAATAATTAGTGAAATAACAGGGAAAGCAATGGCAAAAAAAGTTACCGGAATGATTAAGCTGCAGATTCCCGCCGGACAAGCAACGCCGGCACCACCCGTCGGACCTGCGCTCGGGCAAAAGGGTATTAATATAATGGAGTTCTGCAAAGCATTTAATGCACGCACGCAAGATAAAGGCGGCCTTCTTATCCCGGTCGTCATTACAGTGTACCAGGATAAATCGTTCACCTTCATTACCAAAACGCCTCCGGCTTCCGCACTATTGTTGCGCGCGGCAAAGCTTGAAAAAGCATCGGGAGAGCCCAACCGTATGAAAGTCGGAAAAGTTTCAAGCAGTCAGGTGAAAGAGATCGCCGAGATGAAAATGCCAGATTTAAACGCAAACGATATTGAATCTGCGATGACAATGATCGCCGGGACTGCCCGGAGTATGGGAATTACTGTCGAAGGATAATACAAACGTTAATTTTATTTATCGGATATATACAATATGAAACACGGAAAACGTTATAACGAAGCTGCGAAGAAGATTGAACCTCAAAAGGCATATTCGCTCAGTGAGGCGATTGATTTAGTGAAACAAACCGCAAGTACAAAATTTACAGAGTCAGTCGATATCGCAATACGACTCGGGGTTGATCCTAAAAAAGCAGATCAAATGGTCCGCGGTACCGTTACACTTCCGCACGGAACAGGGAAAGAGGTTCGCGTGCTCGTCCTTGCAAAACCACCGAAAGATCAGGAAGCCAAAGATGCCGGCGCCGATCATGTGGGACTTGAGGAATACATCGAAAAGTTTAAATCCGGATGGACGGATGTGGATGTTGTAATTGCAACGCCCGATCTTATGAGTGAAGTTGGAAAACTTGGTAAAATTCTCGGACCACGCGGTTTAATGCCGAATCCGAAAAGCGGAACCGTAACGAATGATATCGCCGAAGCTGTGAAAGAAGTAAAAGCCGGGAAGATAGAATTTCGTGTTGACAAAGCGGGTGTTGTGCATGCAACCGTCGGAAAAGCAGATTTTGAAAAACGGCAGCTTGAAGAAAATATCAAAGCATTTATAGGTACAATACAGCGGTTAAAACCGCCGACGTCAAAAGGACAGTATATCAACGGGATCTCATTGTCATCGACTATGGGGCCCGGAATAAAAATTGATAGATCGCATATAAGCGCAGCTGCATAATTAATTAAAAGTCTATTACGCACTCACCAATCAAGAAAAATAACTGCTTTGTTGCCTTTCGTTTCGTCTCAGGCGGGAAAGAAAGGAGCTTCTCCTCAAAGCGAAATGTATGTTGGTGAAAAATAAAGGTGATCGATGAAAAGATCGGAAAAAGAGAAAATCGTAGCCGAGGTTGCCGACAAGATATCTCGCGCGCAAGGCATGTATTTCACCGACTTCACCGGTATTACCGTCGCCGAAGCCACAAATCTTCGGGCTGAATTTCGCAAGGCGGGTGTTGAATACCGGGTAGTTAAAAATACATTGGTCAAGCGGGCACTCCATCAGATAGCCGAGTACGACAAACTCGATGAACAATTAGATGGCCCTACCGGTGTCGCATTCGGGTATGATGACCCCGTCTCACCGGCTAAGGTGATAAAAAAATTCCGTGATGACACGAAAAAGCTTTCGGTGAAAGCATGTGTCATCGGGACGGATGTTTATGATTCATCGAAGTTTGATGAACTGGCATCACTTCCAACGCACGAAGAATCCATTGCCAGTATAATGGGCAGTTTGACCGCACCGGTCAGCGGTGTTGTCGGTGTACTGAATGAAGTATTGCGCCAGATAGTCGGACTTGTCGAAGCAATTGAAAAAACTAAATCTGAATAAATTTTTAAAGAATAAGGAGAGTTACCATGTCAGCAGTTCAGGAAATTGTTGAAAAAATTGAAAAGCTTACTCTGTTAGAAGCTGCAGAATTGAAAACAGCGCTGGAAGAAAAATTCGGTGTAACAGCAGCGGCGCCTGCCGCAGCAGCCGCAGGCCCGGCTGCCGGTGAAGCCGCTGTCGAAGAGAAAACCGAATTCGATGTTGTTCTGAAAACTGCCGGAACGCAAAAGATCAACGTCATTAAGGTGGTACGGGCTGCAACGGGTCTTGGATTGAAAGAGGCCAAAGACCTTGTTGAT
>SKXH01000020.1 GCA_007128495.1 Bacteroidota bacterium | reverse complement strand
GCGTTGACATCGTTGTTCACAGCGCGACGAAATACCTGAACGGCCACAGCGATATGCTTGGCGGTCTGGTGGTTACCAATCACTCAAAAGTTGACGAGGCAGTGCGCTTTACCCAGAAAGCTATCGGCGGAATTCTTTCTCCGTTTGATGCGTGGCTATGTCTCCGCGGGACAAAAACCCTAGCCGTCCGGATGGACCGGCACAATGCAAACGCACAACAAGTAGCCGAATATCTCGCAAGCCATAAGTCCGTGAAGAAAGTATATTATCCCGGTTTACCGGAACACCCGCAACATGAACTTGCAAAAAAACAAATGAAAGGTTTCGGGGGAATGATAGCATTTGATGTGGGATCGTTCAGACAGGCAAATAAAATTTTAAAAAAAGTAAAAGTGTGCTCCCTTGCAGAAAGTCTCGGCGGCGTTGAAACACTCATCTCACACCCTGCAACAATGACGCATGCATCGGTCCCCAAAAAGGATCGTATTGCAAGCGGAGTAACGGACGGACTGGTCCGCATATCGGTTGGAATAGAAGATGCAGACGACATAATTGCAGACCTTAAAAATGCCTTAACGTAACAAAGAATATTTAAATTTATACCTTGAATGATGTATCAATATTTAGTACATTTTAGCAACTACCATTTTTTTAACACCATTAGATGAGATACGTTCATGAAAGCAGTCATAATGGCAGGCGGATTCGGTACACGGTTACGACCACTTACAATGAACATTCCAAAACCTATGGTCCCCGTGATGAACAAGCCGATGATGCATCACATTGTTGATCTGTTGAGGGAGCACGGAATAAAAGAAATTGTATCCACTCTTTTCTTTCAACCGGAGGCGATCACTAATTACTTCGGAGACGGATCGAAATTCGGCGTTACCATGCATCACATCGAGGCAACCGAGGATTACGGTACCGCGGGCAGTGTAAAGAATGCCCAGCAATACCTCGACGAACGCTTTGTCTTGATCAGCGGCGATGTATTAACCGATATCGATATTACCGCTGCCATTAAATATCATGAAGAAAAGAAATCCCTTGCTACGATCGTACTCACCCATGCGGTAAATCCGCTGCAGTTCGGTATCGTCATTACGGGCGACGACGGTCGCATTATCCGCTTCCTTGAAAAACCGTCGTGGGGCGAAGTTTTCAGCGATACTATCAATACCGGTATCTACATCATCGAGCCGGAAATACTTGATATGATGCCGCCGAAGGAAGAACGCGACTGGAGCAACGATATTTTCCCGCAGCTGCTTCGCGAGAAAAAAGCACTTTTTGGCTACATAGCTAACGGGTACTGGCGCGATATCGGTAACCTGAACGAATACCAGGAAGCCCACCTCGACGCTCTGCGCGGGGATGTGAAAGTTCCATACCTGAAAGAACCGGGCGGCCTAGTAAAAGGATCAAACACATCAATTCAGACCGATGAAAAGAATCTGCACGGCAGTGTTATACTCGGCGACAATGTACAGATCCATAAGAATGCAAAACTATCCAACGTCGTTATAGGTAACAATTGCGTTATCGAAGAGGGTGCCGTTATTACCAACTCGGTTCTGTGGGATGACGCCCTCATCGAATCCAATGCACAGATATCGTCAAGCGTTATCGGTGCGAAGACGTCGGTGGGTGAAGCCGCTGTTATAGACGACAACGTATTTATTAGTGATAATTGCACAATCGGAAAACGTGCGCGCCTGTTCTCGAACATAAAACTCTGGCCAAATAAAGAAGTGGAAGACGGTGCATCGCTTTCGCGTAGTCTGGTGCAGGAGGATAAGTGGCTGCGTGAATTATTTGCCGATGCACGTATCACCGGTATATCAAACGTTGAAATGAATCCGGAGTTCGGAGCGAAACTGGGTACGGCTTACGGCACATTCATCGGAAAAGGAAAACTGGTCATTACCTCGCGTGATTCGGACAATGTCTCCCGCATGATGAACCGGGCCCTTATTTGCGGGCTTACATCGGCCGGAGTCACGGTGAACGATTTACGCGCAACACCTATTCCAATGGTACGCCATGCACTCAGCGCCGGGAAAGAGGTAAGCGGCTTTCACGTGCGTAAATCCCCGTTCGATAAAAATTTGACCGACGTCATTTTTTTCGATGATGACGGCAGAGACCTTCCGTCAAAAAAGACAAAGAAGATCGACCGCTTATTTTTCGGTGAGGATGTCCATCGCCCGTCATTTACATACGTCGGGTCGATTAACTTTCCCGAACGTGTTACCGAAAGCTACGTACAACGCTTCCAGGAACACATCGACTTTGATTCGATCAACCGGGCAAAACTCCGGATTGTTATCGATTACTCAAACGGCAGCAGCGCAACTATCTTCCCCAACATTTTGGGGCGGATGAAAATGCAAGTCGTTTCGCTCAACGCGTATCTCGATCCACAAAAATTAACACGGGACAAGTCTGAATTTGACTACGCGATGTCCCAATTGTCGCATATAGTGACTTCATTAGAATATGACGCGGGTTTCTTAATAGATGCCGGCGGCGAGAAGATTTTTGTCGTCGACGAATCCGGGCAAGAATTCGATGCCGACCGGCTGCTCGTGCTTGTGACAAAATTATATTTGATAACTCATCCCGACACGAAAAAAATTGCCGTCCCCGTCACTACTCCCAACGTAATCTTCGATATAGCAAAAGAGCATAATGTCGAAGTAATACTTACAAAAAACAGTCATCTGGCAATGATGGAAGCCGCTCAGAAAGAGTCGGTATCGTTTATCGGCGGTACAAAGGGTGGCTTTATCTTCACCGATTTTCTGTTTGCAACGGATGCCATGTTTGCGGTAACTAAAATTCTCGAAATGATAGCAAAGTCGGGCACCCATCTCGGTGAATTGCATAGAAATATTCCCCAGCACCATATTTTAAAACGTAATATAAAATGCCCGTGGGAAGCGAAGGGGCGTGTTATGCGAAATCTTATGAAAGATTCGGAACAATTCGAACGGGAACTCGTCGATGGAGTTAAAATCAACATCGACGGTGCACCAACATCGGTGTTATTGATACCGGACAAAGAGCGCCCGCTGTTTCATATTAACATTGAATCGCCCGATAAAAGTCACTGTCAGAAATTACTTGAAGAATATGAACAGAAGATTATTTCATGGCGTGACCAAAATGGGTGATTATGAGTGAGAGGGATTACCAATGAAAATAACTGACTATCTCAGCGCTCAATTTGTGAATACTTCGGTAAAAGGAAAATCCAAGATCGACGTTATCGAAGCAATGTTACAACTTATCGGCAAGTCGGATAAAGTGCTTGATTTTGAAAGTATACGCCGTGCGGTATTTGAGCGTGAGCAGGTTATGTCTACCGGAGTCGGCAACGGCTTTGCCATTCCTCACGGCAAGAGCGACGCGGTAACCGATATCGTTGCCGGGTTCGGTATCACCGAACAACCCATCGAATACGATGCCCTTGACGATAAACCGGTTCGATTAGTATTTATTCTCGTCGGTAAAGAAAACATGGTCGGTTCACATATTAAACTGCTCAGCCGGGTTTCACGGCTTATGAACAACGAATCGTTCAGAAATAAATTGTTAACGCTTACCTCACCGGAAGAGATCATCGATGCATTCCGTAAGGAAGAAGCGCTGCAATTTGCATAGGATACATAAATTACTCTTAATTCATTGAAGGAAAAGTTTGAAGTTTAAATCAATAACCGGTACAAAAGATCTGCTGCCGGGTGAATCATACCGCTGGCACTATGTTGAAGAGAAATTTCATAAACTTGCCCGTCGGTATAATTTCAGAGAGATACGGACACCGGTATTTGAACACACGGAACTATTTGCACGCGGTATAGGCGAACTGACCGACATTGTCGGGAAAGAGATGTACACGTTTGAGGACCGGAGCGGTAATTCATTAACACTGAAACCGGAAATGACCGCGGCGGTCGTACGCGCGTACCTGCAGCATAATCTCGGACAACAGCAACCCGTTTCGAAACTGTATTATCTTGCTCCCATGTTCCGGCAGGAACGCCCGCAAAAAGGTCGTCTTCGGCAATTTCATCAGTTCGGTCTCGAGATAATCGGCACACCCGGCGCCTTAGCCGACGCTGAAATTATTGTTATGACCGCCGATTATTATGCCGAACTTGGTATTACAAACGTGAAATTAAAGATCAACTCTGTCGGCTGCGAAAAGTGCCGGCCGGGCTATAAAGAAAAGTTAAAAGAATTTCTCCGGCCAAAACTTTCCGACTTATCGGAGGACAGCCGGCGTCGTTTCGAGACAAATCCATTACGGATCATCGATTCAAAAGACGAACGCGACCGGGAGTTGACTGAAAAAGCTCCGTTACAAAAAGACCACCTGTGCAATGAGTGCAATGAACATTTTACACATCTCCAGGATATATTGCGTGAAGCAGATGTTGAGTATGCCGTCGATGGGAAAATTGTACGCGGACTCGATTACTACACAAAAACTGCATTCGAGTTTATAAGCTCCGCGCTCGGTTCGCAGGACGCCCTCTCCGGCGGCGGAAGATATGATCTGCTTGCTCGGGAACTCGGCGGAAAAAACGTACCGGCCGTCGGTGTTGCCGGCGGTATTGAGCGGCTGCTGCTTGTACTGGAAGAGTCGGAGAATGCCGCAGTTGAAGAACCGCATCCGGCTGTTTATCTTGCAGCCGCCGATGATACCGCACGAATATGGTTGTACGGCATTACCCAGCAATTGCGGCGCAATAACATCCCGTGCGAGACCGATCTTATGCTGAGAAGTTTGAAAGCGCAAATGCGGGAGGCATCACGACAGAACGCAGCTTACACGGTCATAGCAGGTGCCGAAGAACGAAATAAAAATGAAGTTGTTTTAAAAGATATGAAGGCCGGCGATCAACAAAATGTTCCGGTCGATGAACTTGTTCATATTTTACAAAAGCAGTTACCGGAAAGCAAGTAATGCCACCCAAAAAAGCAGAGCTTGAATATTACTTAAAAATATTTCCCTATGCCGATGAACGAAAAGGCGAACGCGGCCATGTATTTGAATTAACAACCGTGAAGGAATTTAAAACGTTTAAATACGATATAATTGTCGATATAAACGTTGAGGACAATACCATTTACTTCACCATTCACGGTATCAGTACTCCGCAATTTTCTATACCGGAACATGGCCCGGCAAATTTCAGAAAAAACATTAACAATCTGCGCGGAACTTACAGTATCGTGGTATCGAAATTAAACGGACCGCAGACAACATATACCGTTAATTTTACCCCTAAAAAAACTGTCCTGAAAGGACGTGCTAAACGATCATTTATTCAACTGGAAACCACACACAAAGAATAATTACTATGCGACCAATACTGATAGAACTCGGACCGATTACACTGTACAGCTACGGACTCATGATGGCGCTCGGCTTTATGGCGGCATATTTAATTTTGCATAAAGAACATAAACGGTTGAAATTCAACGTCGATAATGCAGGCACCTTGCTGATAATCGGACTGGTTTGCGGTATCATCGGAGCTAAACTGCTGTATATATTTGCCGAGTGGAACCATTTCGTAGAGGATCCGGTACGGATGCTCTTCTCCCCGGCCGGACTTATATGGTACGGTGGTTTTGCCGGCGGATTCATCGGTATGTTTTATTACATACGAAAAAAACGATTACCGATCTTACAATATCTTGATATGATCGGTCTCGGCGGTATGATCGGTTATGCCGTGGGGCGTCTCGGTTGTCACTTCGCCGGCGACGGCGACTACGGTATTCCAACGGAGTTGCCCTGGGGAACGATCTATGCAAACGGTACCGTTAAACCTACTACTGCTGCAGCAGATTACTTTGCACGCAATCCGGAAGCGGCCGAGAAGTGGAATTATCAGGAACTCGCCGGCAATATTATTGACACCGACCGGTTTGGAGCGATCACGGAATTCGATACCACCGTTGCTATGCACCCGACACCGGTTTATGAATTTATAATGGGCGTAATAGTATTCTTTTTACTCTGGAAGTTCAGAACAAAATTGCAGCCGGCAGGTATGGTGTTCTCGGTATATCTGCTGCTTATGTCCATACAACGTTTTGTTATAGAATTCTGGAGATTGAATCCGGTGGTTGCGCTGGGATTAAGTCAGGCACAGCTATTCTCGATAGTAATATTTATTGCCGGTCTTGTGATGATATATGTATTAAAACAACGCGAGAAACCCGGCAAACTATGAGAACGATAACACTCATCTCAAAAGACGATTGCTCGTTATGCGACAAAGCGCTGGATACACTGGAAAAGATACGCAAAGAAAAACCGTTCAAACTTGTTGTCAAGAAGATTCATCCTGGTACCTCCGAATATGAAACATACAAAGAGAAAATTCCCGTTATATATGTCGATAACGTGAGATTGTTTTATTATACAATTAATGAACAAGCGTTGTTGGAGATATTGTAGTTATGTATTTTTTAGCAAAACTTTTGCAGGCAGGCGGTATCGGATCGCTTATGATCGGATTGATCCTCGGGCTGACTGGCGACATGGCAGCACAATATTATTATTTTTTCGCGGGTATCGGGATTTTTCTTGTGGGATATGTGATCCAGCGGCAGATCGAAAAATGAGTAGATAATCCACGCAAAACTTCAGGAACTCGAATTACCAGTTTCACCAATCACGACATCAATGTCTAATCTCATCACCGGCAGAAATCCCGTTATCGAAGCACTGAAAGCAAACCGGCCGATCGAAAAGATATTTATTCTTCGAGGCAGTCACGGTAAACCCATCGGTGTGATCAAAAATCTCGCCAGGAAAAATAATATTGTCGTTACCGAAGTCGATAAGCATAAATTCAAAGAGCTCACCGATATTGAAACAGCGCAGGGCGTAGCCGCCCTTGCCGGTGTGAAGGATTACGAAGACATCGATTCGTTACTTGAAAAAACAGCCGGTAAACAGGGCGAAGAAAAACCATTTCTCCTTATACTTGATGAGATCACCGACCCGCACAACATCGGTGCATTGATACGTACCGCAGAATGCGCCGGTGTTGACGGTATTATTCTGCCCAAACATCATGCAGCTTCGCTTACCGATACCGTTGTGAAAACCTCTGCAGGTGCTGTCGAGCATATACCGGTATCGCGTGTTACAAACATTGCAAACACACTCGAGCGATTAAAGGAAGACGGCTACTGGATCATCGGAACCGACGGTGAAGCTGAAAAGCAATACAATGAAATAGATTATACATCGCCTGTTGCCGTTATTATCGGCGCCGAAGGAAAAGGGATGCGGCGATTGGTGAAGGAGAAATGCGATTTTCTGGTACGGATACCGCTGCGCGGAAAAATAGATTCGCTCAATGCTTCGGTTGCCGGAGCAATTGTGATGTATGAGGTGGTACGGCAGCGAATGCGTCAAAATTGAATTTGCGGTATAGATTATGTATACAAAATGATTTTAATTATTGACTGTGTGGAAACACCAAACTCGAAACACAAACCTCGAAACTAAAAACTAACCACCTATTTTCAAAATCTCCTATTATATCGGTTGGGTATATAGCATTTGGCAATGGGAATTAATACATTTATACTATCATGAAGAATCTCGATAAAATACAACTATCTAAAAATGAACAGATGGCGCTCAATGAAATCCGTCAAAAAGTGAGCGAACTTTTTAAAATTAAATCGATTATACTTTTTGGCTCAATTGTTCGCGGTGAAACCGATGAGGAGTCTGATATTGATTTACTGATATTAACCGAGAATAAAATCGATCGACCTGAAAGTCACAAAATAACTGACATTGTCTGTGATGTTAATTTAAAATATGATACAAATTATAGCATACTTGTGATTGATTCTTATACATGGGACGAAGGAATTTATTCAATACTCCCGCTCAAACATGAGATACAAGTTGAAGGTATAGAAATATGAAATCCGCCGACTATAAAAAGGATGTGATCCGGTATTGGTGGAATAAAGCTGAGGAATCTATTGAGTCAGCCCAAAGAGAATATAGAGCGGAATCATTTAATTTTGCAATGAATCGACTTTATTTCGCCGCTTTTTATGCTGTAAGTGCAGTATAATTCTCGAAGGATATCTTATTTAAAAAACATTCCGGAGTCCGTTCGGCATTTCACTCACAATTAATATAAAAAGAAATTATAAATTCAGAGTGGGCAAAATTTTATGATCAACTTTTCCGTGACAGACAAGAGAGTGATTACATAGCGCTAGCAAATTTTGAGACTGCATATGTCGTAGAAAAATTATCCCGTTGTAAAAATTTTCTACAGGAAATGAGACCTTTAATTTCTCATTACGTAGATTGATTAATACAGACTTAAGAATGGAAACACGAAACACCAAACTCGAAACACGCAACCAACCACTATTCCCCGCGCTCCAACCCGTACTTTTTCATCTTATTATAGAGATGACTCCGTTGTATATGTAAATCCTCAGCTGTCTGGCTGATATTCCATCCGCGCTTTTCAAGGTGATAGCGAAGGAACTCCTTCTCGGCATTGTCTTTAAATTCCTGGAAACTATCGGCCGACTCGAAAATAGAATCGACGGGACCGCTTTTCCGGGGTGTCAGCGATGAGAGATCGCCCGGCAGTATTTTATTCCCGCGCGACATGATCACCAATCGCTCGACTATATTCCGCAGCTCGCGCACGTTACCCCGCCATTCATAAGACTGCAAGATCTTAAGGGTTTCCTTGTCGAAAGATTTTTCCGGAAATCCGTTTCGCTTGCAAACCGCATCGGCAAATGCCTGCGCGAGCACGGGAATATCCTCCGCTCGTTCGCGAAGCGGCGGTATATGCACCGGAATAACATTTAAACGATGGTAGAGATCCTCACGGAATTTATTCTCTTCGATCATCTGCTGTAAATCTTTATTGGTTGCCGCTATTACCCGCACATCGATTTCTATAATTTTATTTGACCCGAGCCGCTCTATCTTTCCTTCCTCAATGGCTCGCAACACCTTTGCCTGTGCGGTTAAACTCAAATCGCCGATCTCGTCGAGAAATATTGTCCCTTTGTGTGCATATTCAAATTTACCGATGCGCCGCACTGCCGCGCCTGTAAACGCTCCTTTTTCATGGCCGAACAATTCGGATTCAAGCAAATCATTCGGAATCGCGGCGCAGTTCACTTCAACGAACGGTGTTTCACTGCGCTTGCTGTATCGGTGTAATGCTTTCGCCACAAGCTCTTTACCTGTACCGTTCTCACCCGTTATCAGAATACGGGCATCGGTCGGTCCGACGCGTTTCACAAGATCGAGAATTTTCCTTATCGCTTTGCTTTCACCGAGGATCTGCTCGTCGGTCTCAACTTTCTCTTTGATCTCCCGGTACTCTTTAGAGAGTTTCCGCTGCCGCAATGCATTTCTGATGGTAACAAGTACCTTATCCCGGTCGAGCGGTTTCTCTAAAAAATCATACGCACCTTTTTTTGTCGACTCAACAGCCGTTTCAATCGTACCATGCCCGGAGATCATAATTACAGGCAGATCTGAATCAATCG
>SKXH01000116.1 GCA_007128495.1 Bacteroidota bacterium | reverse complement strand
TCCCTGTTCGCAGGAGTTAAGTATGGAAATCCGTCTTCGGCCCACTGCTTCCACCCTTTGCGTACAAGCGGATAGCGCAGCCGGTAGCTGCCGTAGACGCGCCGGTTAAGCGTGAAGCCGTTCGAGCAGCCGCGGGGATTCCACGCATAGGTACACTTGTTGCCGTAGAGATCTGTAATGCGATGGTTGTCGTAGTTCTGTTCTGTTCGGATAAGTACTCCATTTCGCACGAATCCTTCCATTCTGCATTCATGTGTACAGTTAGGTGAACACACGAAGCTGAAGCTGTCGTCGTACGCATATTGATCTCGATAGACTTTTTCCCATCCTCTGCTCGGGTAGTATTCAAGTGGATTCATGATTTCAGGAATATGATCGAAGTATGATAATTTTTCACATCCGGAAAGATACAGCGCTGCGCCTCCGGTTAAGGCGGCAGTGGTACCCAGAAATCTGCGGCGTGAAAGGGCATTACCGGCGTTATGTTTTTTTTCTTGCATGTCACCACACTCATTATTTATGATTGATTATTAATTACTTTTAAATGCAATTTTCGCAAGTCTATTCTGCTTTGGCCAGAACTCAATTATTTGTAAAATCTCTCTCACAAAAGCTCCATGACACTTTACATTGCATGGCTGAAGATTATTTTCGTCTGAACAGTAAGCGGGACATTCTTCTTTGCCAAACTTGAAGTCCGAATACACCGGCCCGGAATACAGATCGCGAAACCGCCATACTGTGACTGCAATTGTAGAAGTACATTTGTGGTTAAACAAAATAAGTCCTCTCATCAGTTGTTTTGTATTTACCTGATAGCCAACCATTCGTATTGACGGGTCAGACAAAAGTTCCTCTCTTTTATCCCACTCATATCCACAACTGGTGCATTTTTTGAAAATCGACATTATATTCCGCCATCATTTTGCATATGGTGACAAAAGAATTTATTTACTCGAACTCCAACCGGTACCAGGTAGAAACTTTCTTCAATCCGTCCCGGTCGCCGGCATCACCGTCCCATACGGCAAATGAGATCCAAAACGGATCTTCGTCATTAAACTGAACGGAGGTGTTGCTGTCTGTTTCTAAATCTCTGACAAATACCACGCGCCATGTTTCACCATCCCATACACCTTTACCGTCGACATCCTGATCCGTCTCCGGTTTTGATGTTGACGTTTCGGGTCCGGCGGCGTTCATACTTTCTATCGGTGTTTCAATATCATACCGGGAAACGGGATTACCTGCATTTATTCCCGGCAAAAATGTTCGTTCGTCTATAAACTCCGGAAAGTCATCCACCTCGGCATCGGATGCCCGTGCGCCGTATGCATATCTAATATCGGGTGAAATACCTTCATCAGCATACATCTGCCAGGAAGCACGCCAGAACCACATATCGACCGGGTTTTCGCGCGAACCCATTCCATGGAATCCAGGATTCTCCGATAACGAAAACTGTACTGCCGCTGCATCCTGATACTCCTGCACGCGCATTGCCGATGCGGCTTTTTTCTCGTTTTTCCATTCGAGCAGTAACGCTACAGAAGAATCATTGTATAACGCCTTCACATTGACCACACCCGCATCGTCGTGAACGGTCTGCCAGATGCGTGATACAGGGATATGAAAGAAGGGCGCATCTTCCCATTGACGTGAAACCGGATCGAGCAGTTCCTTTTTTTCTGAAACATCGGTTTTTACTGCGTGGATGAGTCCATCTTCCGGTTCATCGACACGGAGGGCGCGGGCTTCTTCCGACTCAAGGTCTTTCACGTAATGAACGAGACCCCATAACATTTCCTGAAGTTCTTCCTCATCGTCGGTAAGATACGCCAAAGAACCCTCATACGACGGCATCCCCGTGCCGCTCATTCCCGCAACAAACCGTAAGTAAAGATCTTCCGGTTCATAGCCACCTATATAAAAGCCGCGTGTGAAATCGCGTACATAAATCGGATATCCCCACCTATCGGTCAGTTCATCCGCCGAGGGACCATCGCCTGCACCGGATTCACCATGACACCGGAAACAACCGAGTTCGGTATATGCTTCCTTTCCGATCGACACGAGACGCTCGGAAAACGGCAGCGGTTCGGGAACATCGATTTGTTCTCTCGGTTCATCTTCAAAACCCGGATCGAACGTTTTAATATAATCGACGATCTTTTCTATATTATCGTCGCCTAAAAACCTAAATGAGGGCATCGACGTACCCTGCATACCGGACCGTATAGTGCGGAAGATATCCTCATCGCTCGGGAGCTGACCGTCACGCGTTGAGCGAAGTTTAAACAATCCGGAAGTCAGATCGCGGGGTTTGGGATATAACAGATAGGCAAGCTGGCCGTCACCCGTTCCGCCGGCACCGTGACAGGGTTGACAGTATTCTGTGTAGAGAGCTTCACCCGTTTCTTTTGCCGGCTCGGATGCGCATCCTGTCATCATTATTCCAATAAGCGCCGATAGCGATATTTTTAAAAGTGTTTTCATAATGTATAACCGATTGTTATGTGATTACAGTTTTCAGTTGACGGTTTACAGTTTACAATTACCGGTTTATTACCCAATACTAAACTGGAAACTGTAAACTTGAATCTGATTTCTCATCCTCCAATTGAGGTCATTCCGCGATCCTGGTTCGTCATCAATTCTTCATGACCGGGATGTTTCTCCCATTTCAATAAAACTGCTGCCCGGATTGAATTTTCGATAACATCACGCGATGCACCGTTGCGGAGCAATCGTTTCAGATCGACGCCATCGTTTGCAAACAGACAGGTACGGAGACGACCGTCGGCAGTTAAGCGGATACGATTGCAATCGCCGCAAAAATGCTCGCTCATTGTTGTTATAAATCCTACCGTCGTGTTGCTATTATTTATTTTATATTCTTTCGCCGGACCCGGTATTGCTTCATTTCGACTTACAGGCTCGAGCGGGTACTTCGATTCAATCGTATGTTTCATTTCATAAAATGAGATGAACTGCGACTCCATCCAGTTATTTCCGGGAAACGGCATATATTCTATAAATCGTACCGACACCGAAAGCGCTAGCGCAAATTCGACAAAATTCAACAACTCATCGTCATTAAAACCGCGTATGATAACGGAATTTATCTTCACAGATTGAAAGCCGGCATCGATTGCCGACTCGATACCCCGCAATACATCTGCATGACCCGAGCGAAGGGTGATGGTTTTAAATCTGTCTTCCTGTAATGAATCGAGACTTATATTAATGTTCTTCACACCTGCATTGTATAAGAGTTTTGCTTTCTTTTCGAGTAATGTGCCGTTGGTGGATATTGCGAGCATCTCAATACCGTTCAGGGCAGTAAGCCGTCCGCAGAGTTGTTCAATACCGGAACGAACAAGCGGCTCACCTCCGGTAATGCGTATCTTCCGGACACCGAGCGATGAGAAGATTGCTGACAGCCGTTCTATTTCATCGTATGTGAGCAGTTCACTTCTCGGTTTTGGTTCTATACCGTGTTGGGGCATGCAGTATGTACATCGTAGATTGCATCGTTCGGTAACCGAAATACGCAAATATGTATGATCGCGACCGAACCGATCGACCAGAGATTTCATAGCGAAGACGAATATTTTATAAGTGGAACCACTAAGAACACGAATGAGCACGAAGAATTATATATAATTGTTTACTTCGTGTCCCTTCGTGAACTTCGTGGTTAATTGCTTTTCATTAACAACACGTATGTAAATCTATTCTTAAATTAGGATTACTTTTCGTATCACAACAGCGTTCTTTAAGGGTTTCAATGAGATTTATTTTCGTATCGAGATTCTGGCTGAGTTCGTCGAGATTTCTTTCATAAAGCATTTCAAGAATGGAGTCTTTCGCTTTCGTCCATTGATTGTGCACAGGGCACGGGTTTCTGTCGCCGCACTTCGGGAAACCCAGCACACATCTGGTGAAGAGCTCATCGCCGTCGATGGCATGGACAATATCTTTAAGCAATATTTCCGAAGGATGACGTGAGAGTGCAAACCCGCCGTTCATTCCTTTATTAGAAATGAGAAGGCCGTTTTTTGCAAGATTTTGCATAGTTTTACTTAAAACGTGATACGGAATATAGAGCGAATCGGATATCTCCCGGAGCAAAATAGGGGAGCGATCCCGATGTCTGGCAAGAAAAAGCGCTGCCTGCAGCGCATATTCACAGGATTTACTAAATAATAGAGGCATAATGGCATTCCAATCAATTTAGTAATTAAGACCTATTAATCCCAATTGCATATCCCGTGCCATTGGTACACCTAGCACTCGATCCTCCATACCGGAAATATCGAAGAAATTAAACGGCTGCATTCTCAAAAACGAGAATAAGGTCTGAAATACTTATTACAAATAAGATTTTTCCATAAATGGGTGGGTTAAGGCACTTTGTGTCAGCACCCAACATCCTGAGATATTCCTTAAGAAAGTCAGCGTTACAGAATTGCACCGTCATACCGTCGTTCCCGAACCAATTTCGCAAGTGTGCGTACATGTTTTGCGCCACGTGTGGTGACGGCATCGGGGAATAATCCGGTGCCGTTTTCCACAAGCGTAACACTTTTCAATTCAATAAGAAGAGGTCTTTTATCAGGATCCTCAGGTAAAAAATCCTATCGCGACCCTTCGACGGTCTGTCTCGTTTTGATTTCTGAATATCCACAAAATTCTTTCATTGCATTCATCTGTAATGCCTTTGCAATGAGTCGATTGGGAAGCGTCGCGTCAATAGATACAAATCCGTTGCCGTCGGGGGTTTCACAGAGAACTGCAGACCACTATGTCTTTCTTTTGGGATTGTTAACGGTACGAAGCCATACGTGTCTTCCCGGCACGAGTAATTCTTTCAATCTACCCGGATCGGCAAGATGGGCTTCAACGACATTTTTGTCACCATCTTCCAATGCACATCGGATGAGGAATCTGTTTGGGCATTCAACAAATCGCGTTCGTTCGAGGGGAAAATCATTGATAATGATTGTCATTATCAATAATAGTGATGTGCAATGGGCAAGGCAGAGAAATCCTGGAATCAAAAATTTCATGAACAAGGGTTACGGTTTACAGAACCGCGCAGAATAATTTTGGAAGTACTCGGCAACACCACCGAGCACCTTTCCGCCGAGGAAATATACCACAGGGTTCATAAAAAATACCCAAACATCGGACTAACGACCGTATACCGGAATCTCTATACGCTCGAACGTAAGGGAATCGTTACGAAATTTCATTTCGGCGACGGGTGCCATCGCTATGAACTGATAGAAGGAAACAAAAAACCGGACCACCACCATCACCTCGTGTGTACCGGATGTAAACGGATCATTGACTACGACGATTTCATGGATGAAGAAATAGAGTACATAAAGAAAGTCGAAAAAGCATTATCGCAAAAACACTCGTTCCACATAACCGACCATGTAATTCAGTTTTACGGATTTTGCAAAAAATGTAAAGCTGCATAAACTCATACATACACATCACGACGAACTATCCAAGGAGAATGAAATGACAAAAGAAGAATTCATTAAAGGTTTAAACGAGGATATGGCTGCCGATGAAGCGGGGCACGCCCGTGAAATGCGCAGAATAGTCAAAGGACTATAAAATCTTATAGATTAAAAATGCCGCCTGTTTTAATCAGACAGGCGGCTCATTGAACAAGAAAATCAAAATGAATTAAAAATGAGAAGGCGACTGCGGTTCTTCTCCCGATGTTCCCTGTTCACCACGTATTTTATTCACCTCGTTGCGCAGCTCATCGATCATACGTAACACTCGCCGTTCAAGCTCATCCAACCGGCTCTCTAATTGTGAGTGTGTATGGTCGGATCCTTCTTCGTGATATTTCAGATGATTTTGAACCCGCTCTTCAACATTCTCTACAAGCGCTTTTACTTCGTTTATCTTCGTTGTCGTTCGCCTGTTCACCGCCGTGGTGATTTCTTTTTTCAGCACATCTTCTTTTGTTTCTTTCTTCCGCGGTGTTTTTCTTGCCTGTCCCATAGTAGTACTCCTATTTTGTGAATGAATACCCGGTGTATTTTATTATATCCCGTGATGAACATAATCCGGCGCAATGTATAATATTACCGCCCCTGATTTATTCCTGTTGATAACCGTTATAATTCAAAAAGGTGATGGTGATTGCTGTTCTTCGCCGGGCGATTCGCCTTTGTCACGGCGGGTCTTATCAATATCCTCCTGTATCGTCTCGATTAAAGAGAGCAGGCGTCTTTCCAGCGCTTCCAGTTGATCACGCAGCTGTGAAAATTTATTTGTCGATTCCTCGATATGGCTGTCGATCGACTGCTGAACACCTGCAACCTGTTCTTCGAGACTGTCTACCCGCTCTTTCACCTCATTAATCTTTGTCGTTGCTCTTCTGCTAACCGACGCAGATATTTCCTTTTTCAACACCTCCTCTTTTGTCTCTTTCTTCTTCGGTGACTTTCTTGCCTGTCCCATGATAGCGCCTTTCTGTTGTGAATAAATACCGGATTTATTTATTCCATCCCGTGCTGATTAGCTGCCGCCAACTCCCTCTATTAAGTAATGTAATTATTTATAATTAAAAATTCATATTTCCTCAAAATGCTCATTTTTACTTGTTATAGGGGGATTTTCCGTTTATTTGTTCCTGTTCGATATAAGTAACACAATCCCTGCCCATACGGCTACCCTGGATAGCATCGCATACAGACTCTCTATGGCAACGGGACCACCCTTTAAATACCCGAAACTTACGAACGTTAGAACGGTGAGATGAGAGGCGGCAATAACCGCAGTCAACCTCATCGACCACGATTTTCGCTGCCATAACCCTATACCTGCTATCAAGGCGACAGCACCTGCAGTAGTGTTGTATATAATTAGTGAAGTAATTGTAAAGTAATCGACCTCCCGCATTCCGGTTAAAACAGAAAACCCCGATATCAATGAGAGTAACCCAACCGCAATACTGACCATCGATGATATTTTGATTTTCATTTATTTACCTTTTATTGTTAAAGAATCTAAATTGTCTTTTTCCGGTATCGCTCAGCATTCCTTCAAATATCATTGTTGAAATAGTAGATAATGCCTCATTAACGGAAAAAGAATACTGCGCAATATCCGATTCATGTATTACACCACGCAGTGCACCGAGGTATGATGGGAGGATAACCTCCTTGCGAAAATCAGAACGTATAACTCGTGTGAATATCCCTTCACTAAGAAAGGACAGGAAATTATCGAACACTGTTTTTCGTATCTCTTCCACCTGCTTCCAAAGTGCATAATCGTATGTACGCAATTCGCCCTGATAAGTTTTCCCGAATATGACATAGTTTTTTCCGATGAGCATCCATAGGTTATATAGACGTTCAATGTAGTCAAGATGAGCGTGTATAATTTTATTGTAGGCATCCGTTGTATCGACGATTTGTTTTTCTATAACCGACTCAATAAGAATATGCTTGGACGGAAAAAATTTATATATTGTCTTTTTACTCATATGCATTTCCGCAGCCAGTTCATCCATGGTAACTTTTTTAAAACCGTGCTTGAAAAATTTTTCCTTCGCGTATTCAAGTATTCTTTCCCGGTAAGAAACTTGCTTCGTCATATTTTCCCCTTCTCTTCAAGATTAAATTTTGTAGGGCGACCAGACTGATCGCCCTACATAGTGCATAGTATTGGCGATCTTCCCATTAACGGGTGGGTAAATAATATGTCAACCCGATATCGAACGCAAAGAATCCTTGATCTTCAAAATACGGTCCGAATGTTCCGGTATCCTCGGAGAATATATATTCATATTTCCCCTGACCGAAGATTGATACGTTCCGGCTGAGTGCGAATTCTATACCGGCTCCGGCGTTCAATCCGAAATTGGTTGCAGAGAAATCTTCGGTTTGATTGTACGGTGACCGTACTTTGTCACCGGTAACTCCGTCATCATTTACCCACCACGGATAAACCCCCATACCGAGTGACACATACGGGGAAACCCGGCTTTGCGGATTGATGAGGGGTCCGAGATTCATAATGCCGTTAAGCGTGAAATTCGGCATAACCCACGTGGGGTCTGAACCGAGATCGCCTGCATAGACATCCTCGTAATACATGTAGTTTATGTTAAAGGCGCCTTCCAGTGCGAAGACCGGATTGAACCAGTAACTCAGACCGAACCGGAAATTCGGCCCTGTCTTGACTACATCGCCCAAATCCAATCCGGCAGTTGTATAGCCGCCGTGGATTGGAAATAATGCACCACCCGATGCAGACAAACCGATATTCCCGGTTTTATCCTGGGCAAAGCCGGTTGACGTCATGCCGATAACCAGCACGAGAGCTGCTGTTAATGAAATTAAGCGTTTCATGATAGTACCTCCTTATAAATGAATGAATGATTTGCGCCGGAGGCGCATCCGCCTCCGGCGGAGATTGCCTGCCCACCGAAGCTGCTCTTTAGCGTAGGTGGGTTTCTCCCTGGGTTTTTCTTATTTCTTTCATTTGGGCAGGGAGTTTACCCAATTTGTTGTTAATGTTAACTAACATATGATTTAAAAAAATTTTAGTTTTTCATATACATTCGTTCAAGCAGTATCGTTGTGTATCGTTTTCATGATATTTCTCTAAAAGTTGTATTTCACTTTCGCATAAATCATATCGTTCTTCTCAAACTGACCGAAGTATCCCGTCCCGTCACCGAGAAAGATGTTCGCTCCGGCAAGTATCTCGAAACCGTCGGCAAAATCGTAGGTAATCGACGGCCTGATAAGCGCGTCGTTATCGTCGATTCCGTAATAAGTGAACAGTTCAAGTTTAATCGTTTCACGCCGGTAATCTTTCGAAATGAGGAACGTCGCAGTGTTTCTGAACTGATCCTGCATAATGTAATCGTCATGATTCAGGATCGTTTCCTGCATCAACTGCCCGCCCACGGTGGCACCCCACAGAATATATTCCACTCCCGCCAGATAGTGGAGGTAATCCCGCCGGACTGTGCCACCGATGTGAGCGGGCTCGGTTGTATTAAAATGCTTGCCGGTATAGTACGCACCCTCACCGCGTATCACAACCCCGCCTTGTGTCGTGCTGAAACTCCCGCCGAATACACCGAGACGGTGGTGTTCGGGACGCACGGTTATATCCGTCATCTGATTCGTCTCCGGGTCGTATGATCTGTACACGCGATTCGTCGGCAGCTCATCCCATACATACGCCGCGACAAGCTCGACGTCTGCCGCGCTTGCAAGCAGTGAATACCTGAAGGCAAACTGACTGTTCTCTAACTTCTTCTCAACTTCGGCGTTTGAGTAGTCGTATTCCGCACCTGCAAGTAAATCGGGTTTACGCGGCGCCCACCGTGATGTATCCGACGGCAGTATCCCTTCCTGGAATACGGGCATCCAGACGAACTCATATGTTGAGTTGCCGCTGTAATAACTCATTTTCAATGCGTTGATGCCGAGACGAATCTCCTCGAAATCCGGTAGTAAGAACTCCCGGAGATCTTTCGGCGATAGGATATCGGTGATAAATACACCGTCGGCTTTACCCCATATGATCTGCTGCTTGCCGACTCGTATATCCATGCTGTCGAAATGCAGATCGAGGTACGCCTGCCTGAGCAGTATGTCGAGATCCTGATCCGGGTAGTGATACACGACCGGATTTGCAAATAACGATGTTTTCATACCGCGGTGATCAAACCGGAGGTCAAGGGTGTTTTGCAGTA
>SKXH01000109.1 GCA_007128495.1 Bacteroidota bacterium | reverse complement strand
TCACTGTCCGATGATGCATCTGCATAACGGCACCGTACGGTTACATCAACCGAACGGTATTGGTTTAGGATTGACCGGAGCGCATCTGTTCAATGATGTAATCGAAGAGGAAAAAATACCTTTAGCGGAGGGTGATATTTGTGTGTTTTATACCGACGGTGTTACCGAAGCCCGGAATGCCGAAGGCGAAGAATTCAGTACAGAACGCCTCATATCGCTCGTCAGGGAAAATAAGGATAAAAGCCCCCGGGAATTACGATCGGTGATTTTGGATGAGATCTCGGCATTTTCCGGGAATGAATCGTTTGAAGATGACGTAACAATTGTTATCTTAAAAAGAAACTCAGGATGAATAGTTACGTATACAAAAGCAAGGAGATTTTAGCATGAGTGATTTTGCAATTAAGGTCCGCAATGAGAACCCGGTGCATGTGCTCGAGTTAAAAGGGTATCTTGACGCTCACACTGCACCGAAGCTCGAAGAGACGTTCCAGGACCTTATTAAGAAAGGTCATCATAATATCGTTGTTAATTGTAATGACCTATCGTATATCAGCAGCGCCGGCCTCGGTGTATTTATGGCGTTTGTTGAAGATGTACGGGAGAAGCAGGGCGATATTAAATTTTCCAATATGTCGCAAAAGGTCTATAATGTATTCGATCTGCTTGGATTTCCGCTCTTGTATGAGATATTCAAACAGGAGCAGGAGGCGATCGAAAAATTTAATAATGCGCAGTCAAAGTAACGATTGATCTGCCGTAACGGATGCAGGTTCTGGAGAACCAATAATCGTGAAACAGAAAACCGGTTCAAATAATTTGAAAGAATTAACTATAAAAAGTAAAACATCCTACCTGAATAAGGTGAGAGATTTTGTGTCGCACGAGGCGAAGAAGTTCGGGTTTAGCGATGACGAAGTAAGTAAAATTACTCTTGCCGTCGATGAAGCTTGTACGAACATAATCAAGCATGCCTATAAAAATGCTTCGGATTATCCAATTCACCTGAGATTAAATGCACGTAATAATACGTTTGAGATAATGATCGAAGACCAGGGTATGCCGTTTGAACCGGAGTCCGTAAAATTGCCCGATATGAAAGAACACATCAGAAGTTATAAGCGGGGCGGGTTCGGCATGTACCTTATGAAATCGCTTATGGATAAAGTTGAATATAAGATCCAGCCGGGTATAAAAAACAGTGTTATTCTAACGAAGTATTTACAATGAAGACACCGTCGCCCTTTGAATTACAACCCCTAGTAGAATTTACCCGTACCATTAACTCATCATTCGACCTTGATTTCATTCTCAATAATGTATTGTACACATTAATGGGAAAACTCCGTTTCACCCGCGGTCTGATCATGCTCAGGGAGAATGGAACTACATACCGCGCGGCAAAAGTAAAGGGTGTTCAGGGAATTCAGGAAAACGAACATATGGAAATCTCCGCTGAAGGGGAGATGAAGATCAGTATTGATTCCAACGATCAGGCGCAATTCCCATGGCTTACCCGGTTGCAAAACTGCGGTATTACTCATATACTTGACCTGACGGTGCGCAATAATCTCATCGGTGTCGTCTGTCTCGGCAAACGCATCGGTGAGCAGCAGTTTACTGCCTCCGAAGAAATTTTTTTCCGTTCACTCGTCAATATCTCGGCCACCGCTATTGAAAAAACTTCCATCCTTGAGGAATTAAAGGAAGCAAACCGCAATTTAGACAGCCGCATTCAGGAGCTCAACACGCTTTTCGAGATGAGCAAAGAATTCGGGGCCGTCATCGAACGCGAGCAACTTGTAAAGGTATTGGTCTTTTCCCTGCTCGGTCATCTCGGAACCAACCGGTATTTGATCGCCGTGAAGGATAACGATAATTGCGAGGTGATTGCATCACGCTTGCCGGTTAAGGAAGTCAGTCAATCGGTGCTGCGTGATTTATTAACATGTGAAAAACCCGTGGTTGTTGCCGATAGTGCGGAATTGTTTGAACCAGATACCTACCGCTGCCTGAACGATTATGCGATTTCGGTTGTAGTGCCGATGACAATTCAGGGAGTTACGCGCGGCGTAATGCTGCTCGGAAAACGTATGACAGGTTCTTCGTACTCAATGAAAGATATGGAATTTCTTTCATCGCTCGGCAACCTTGCTATGATATCGATGGAAAATATCCGGCTCTTTGAGGAGACATTGGAAAAGCAGCGGATGGAAGAAGAACTGAAAATCGCACATAAAATTCAGCAGGGGTTGCTCCCGAAATCGATACCGGATATTCCGAATTATCAATTAGCTGCGAGAACAATTCCGTCAAGACAGGTGGGAGGGGATTATTTCGATATTGTGCAATTAGACGATCACCGGTATTTGCTCGTCATAGCCGATGTATCGGGGAAGGGAACGCCGGCCGCCTTGCTGATGTCAAATTTGCAGGCTACCATTCGTGCGCTTGCACCGCTCGATATTACAATAGCAGATGCCACGGCCCGCGTCAATGATCTCATTTATGACAATACCTCCGCCGATAACTTCATCACTTTTTTCTGGGCTATATTAAATACCAAAGATAATACGTTTAAGTATGTAAACGCAGGACACAACCATCCGTTTTATTTTCAAGCCGACGGCAGCGTCCGTCGTTTAGATAAAGGCGGCATGATACTCGGGGTAATGCGTTCATTGTCAACCTACGAACACGAAACCATTGCATTACAGCCGGGAGACACGATCGTGACCTTTACCGACGGTGTTTCCGAAGCGATGAATCCATATAACGAAGAATACGGGGAGGATCGAATAGCACTCGTCGTGCGGAATGCTGCCGTGGAGTCGGCAGGGGAGCTGCTGAATACTATCTTCCTGTCGGTCGATGAATTTGCCG
The DNA here is from genome assembly GCA_007128495.1 of Bacteroidota bacterium. Classification (GTDB taxonomy): domain Bacteria; phylum Bacteroidota; class Ignavibacteria; order T3Sed10-11; family T3Sed10-11; genus T3Sed10-11. The sequence continues at coordinate 6,888 of SKXH01000109.1, read as the reverse complement.
ATCCCGATAAACAAACCGACGATATTACTGCCTTAGTAGTAAAAGCGCTGTAATCATTTATTTGACTAATCTGCCTAAATTGCGTAATTTTATTATCTTAAAGCAAAATGTAAATTTGAGAACTTACAATTCAGGATGAAATTACGCATATGAAGTACAATCCGATTGAAGTCGAGAGGAAATGGCAGGAGCGATGGGAAAAAGAGGGTACCTATCACATTGACGTACGCGATGCAACGAACAAGTTGTATTGTTTGGTGATGTTCATTTACCCGTCGGCGTCGAAATTGCATATCGGGCACTGGTTCAATTACGGACCGACCGATTCGTGGGCGAGGTTTAAGAAATTACAGGGGTTCCGTGTCTTTGAGCCGATGGGATACGATGCGTTCGGCTTGCCCGCCGAGAATGCAGCCGTGAAGACCGGCGTTCATCCGCATCATAGTACGCAGGAGAATATTACAGATATTCGCGAACAGCTCAAGCGCATCGGAGCAATGTATGACTGGCGGTACGAAATCGATACATCGGTTCCCGCATATTACAAGTGGACGCAATGGTTATTCCTCACACTTTATAAATCGGGTAAAGCTTACCGCGGAAAAGCTCCGGTGAATTGGTGTCCCGATTGCAAAACAGTGCTTGCCAACGAGCAGGTTGTCGAAGGATTGTGTGAACGGTGCAACTCAACGGTAATCAAAAAGGACCTTGTACAGTGGTTCTTTAAAATTACCGACTATGCCGATGAACTACTCGAAAAACTTGACGATCTTGACTGGCCGGAAAAAACAAAATTAATGCAGCGCAACTGGATCGGCAAAAGCACCGGTGTTGAAATCAAGTTTATGGTGGATGGAACGGATGATGAGCTGAATGTATTTACAACCAGACCCGACACGTTATTCGGCGTCACCTATATGGTGCTTGCTCCGGAACACCCGCTGGTTGAAAAGATAACTTCCGCCGAAAATAAAGAGCGGGTTAAAAACTATATTGCTGAAGCCAGAAAGAAAACCGAAATAGACCGTCAATCGCTTGAACGTGAAAAGACGGGCGTTCCCACCGGGGCATATGCTGTTAATCCGCTCAACAATGAGAAGGTGCCGATATGGACGGCGGATTATGTATTGTATAGTTACGGAACGGGAGCTGTGATGGCCGTTCCGGGGCACGATGAGCGTGATTTTGAGTTTGCGAAAGCATTCGATCTTCCCATACGCAAAGTTATTCTCGAACCGGGTACTGATGAAAACGATCCGTTGGAAGAAGCGTATGCCGGCCATGGTACGATGATGCAATCGGGTAAGTACAACGGAGTTGACTCGCAAACCGGCATTGAGCAGATCTCAGATGAAATCGAGCAAAGCGGTCTCGGCAGGAGAAAGGTAAACTACCGGCTTCGCGATTGGCTGGTATCGAGGCAGCGCTACTGGGGTGCTCCTATACCGATAATACATTGCCCCGGGTGTGGTGAAGTACCTGTACCGGAAGATCAACTGCCGGTTGAACTTCCCATGGATGCCGACTTTCGGCCTGGCGGCGAGTCGCCGCTTGCACGAAGCGATGAGTTTGTCAATACAAGCTGTCCGTCATGCGGAAACGATGCAAAACGTGATGTCGATACAATGGATACGTTTGTGTGCTCGTCCTGGTACTATCTGCGGTTTCCGAGCGCTCAACTTGATTCGGCGCCGTTCGATAAAGAGATAATCAACAAGTGGCTGCCGGTCGATAAATATGTCGGAGGGTCGGAGCACGCTGTTATGCATCTGTTGTATGCACGCTTCATCACCAAGGCATTGCGTGATGCGGGCTATCTATCGTTCCATGAGCCGTTTACAAGTCTCGTGCATCAGGGAACGATCACCAATCAGGGGGCGAAGATGTCAAAGTCCCGCGGAAATGTGGTGAACCCGAATACGTTTATCGAATCGTACGGCTCGGATGTATTCCGTATGTATTTGATGTTTATGGGGCCGTATGAAGAAGGCGGTGATTGGTCGGATTCGGGTATAGTCGGCATAGACCGGTTTGTGCGTCGTCTTTACCACCTGGTGCAGGAAAACAAAGATCATCTTACCGATACCGGAAGAAACGGACAGATCGTGTTTACCGAGCTTCAGGGAGATGCGCGCAATCTGTATCGCAAGTGTCATCAAACTATAAAAAAGGTAACCGATCATTCCGATAAGTTTCAATTCAATACTGCCATTGCGGCTTTAATGGAATTGTTGAACGAGGTATCTCGCTACTCGCAGAATTTGGAAAAGTACCCGGATATCGAAAAAGCTGTATTTAATCATACGGTGTATAATTTAATAGCATTGGTGGCGCCTTTTGCTCCGCATCTTGCCGAAGAGGTATGGGAAATGTGCGGTCAGCGGGAGAGTATATTCTCGAAACCAAACTGGCCTGATTATGATGATACAGCGGTTGCCGCCGAGGAAGTTACGGTGGTAGCACAGATAAACGGTAAGATACGGGCCAAGTTCGTCGTACCTGCCGGAACAACCGAAGATGCCCTGAAAAAAATGGCTCTCTCGGATGACAACATCAAGAAGCATATGAATGATAAACAGCTTGTAAAAGCCATAGTGGTAAAAGATAAGCTGGTAAATTTCGTCGTTCGATAATATGAATATTTATTATAGGATATTTCGATACGTTAAGCCGTACTGGAAGCACCTCACGGCCTCGCTGATATTTACTGTGTTCTTTTCGATATTCAGCGGTTTGTCGATTTATCTTACGATACCGCTGCTTGAAACATTATTCGATCAGGATTATGCAGAAGGCGGCCCGGAGGCAATTCAGCAAGACGTTGAACCCGCGGCCGATGAAGAAGCTCCTCCGGTCGTCGGACGATTGGAGGGAGTACGGCACACGGTTTCAATGTGGTTTGCATCGATAATATTTACGGGCGATCAGTTCGATGCGCTGTTCCGTATCTGTGTGGTTATATTGGTGGTATTCTTCCTCAAAAATGTTACCGGCTTTTTGCAATCGTACATGCTTGCTTTTGTGGAGCAAGGTATGGTGAAGGATTTACGGAATGCCATCTTCAACCATCTGCACACACTCAGTTTATCATATTTTTCAAATGAACGAACCGGCGATCTTATATCGCGTGTGACCAATGATGTGACCATTATTCAACAAAGTATCGCGACGAGTTTTTTAAACCTCGTCCGCGAACCGCTGCTTGTGCTGGTTTTTCTGATGATCGCGTTAATGATCTCCTGGCAGCTCACATTAATTTCCATTGCCGTCATTCCGGTTACTATGTTATTTATCAGGATCATCGGTAAGCGGTTGAAGCGGGACACCGGGAAATCCCAACAAAAAATAGCCGACATTACGACCGTACTTCAGGAGACGATCAGCGGCGTGAAAGTGGTGAAGGCATTCGGGATGGAACAGTTCGAAACGAAAAAGTTCATGGAAAAAACCCGCGATTATTTCAAACGTATGTTGAAGATAGCGCGTCTGCGTCATATGGCACACCCGACGACCGAATTTTTATCGGTCATAGCGGGTGTTATAATTATCTGGTACGGCGGCAGGCAGGTGCTCGAACTCGGTACCCTGAGGCCGGCCGAATTTATGGGCTTCCTATTCGCTATTTTTCAGATGATGCCACCGATGAAAAACCTTACCGCAGTTATGAACAGATTGCAGCAATCTGCAGCGGCCGCCGCACGGGTATTTTCTGTGATCGATACTCCACCGACAATACAGAGTAAACCGGATGCAGTGGTGCTTGACAGGTTCAATCATTCTATTGAGTTTCGCAATGTATCATTTTCCTATCCAGTAAAAACCCCGATGCTTGTAGGAGATAACGGACAGGCAGTACTCAAGGATATCAACTTTACCGTGAACAAAGGAGAGGTTATAGCTATTGTCGGGCCGAGCGGGAGCGGCAAAACGACATTAATAGATCTCATTCCGAGATTTTACGATCCTGTCAGAGGTGCGTTAATTATCGATGGGCATGATCTGCGTGATGTCGAGATAAAATCACTTCGTGCATTGATCGGTATCGTGACACAGGAGACTGTTCTATTCAACGATACGCTCCGCAATAATATTGCCTACGGTATGGATGAGTGCCGTGAGGAGGATATCGTTGAAGCGGCCCGGGCGGCAAATGCGGATTTATTTATTCGTTCCTTTCCGGACGGTTATGATACGGTGATCGGCGACCGGGGGGCACGATTGTCGGGAGGACAGCGACAGCGGATTTCCATCGCACGGGCTCTGTTGAAAAATCCGCCGATAATGATTCTCGATGAAGCTACCAGCGCGCTGGATTCCGAATCGGAAGTATTGGTTCAGGAAGCTATTGAAAAACTTATGGAGAACCGGACTTCTTTCGTTATTGCACACCGGTTATCAACGGTAAGGAATGCAAGCAAGATCTTTGTTATCAATGAGGGAGTGATCATCCAACAGGGGACGCATGAAGAGTTGATGCAGCAGCCGGGAGGTATGTATCATAAATTATACGATATGCAATTTCATATATAGCAAACTTCATAAGGAGGATCTATGGATGACCCGAAAAATCACGACCAAATGTTGTTCACAAATTTAGTGATCATGTTTCAGAGCGCTGCAATGCAGCACATGGGAAAAATAAAAAACCCGATGACCGATAAAATCGAACGGGATATCGAGCAAGCTAAAATATCAATCGATATACTCGATATGATCCAGCGGAAGACCGAGGGTAACCTCGAAGAATATGAAAGCAAACTGCTGAAATCGGTACTGCAAGACTTACGGTTAAATTACGTACAGGAGCGTGACAAGAAAGAGGAGGAGGATACAAAAACTTCCGCGGAGGAAGGAAAAGAAGAGAAGCCCTCCGATACCGGGGAGGATGCTCAAAAAGATGAACAGGAAAAGAAAGACTCATAATGAAATTCGGTATAGTCGGTAATTGTCAAAAAGAAAACTTTTCACGAGCCGTCTCCGGGTTACTGCATAAATTGAATGAAAATGCAATAGAATACCTTGTCGACGAGGAGATCACCTCATACCTACACAGTACCGGTGATACATTTTCAATAAATAAAAATGCTGTCGCGAAGGGGGAGGAGGTTTTTTCCGGGACTGATATAGTGATAGCAATGGGCGGGGACGGCACAATTTTACGATTTGCCCGCCAGGCAGCGATTCAAAATAAACCGATCCTCGGTGTTAATCTCGGTAAACTCGGTTTTCTCGCCGAGGTATCGACCGATGAATTGTCAGATTGTATCGATGAGATTATAAAGGGAGATTATATTGTCAGCAACCGGATTACGATAGGATGTTCGATCGAAGGGCAACCGGATAATGCTATATACGGGATAAATGATGTCATGATAGATCGCGGCGGTTTATTACGTGTTATCGATGTTGAAACATATGTCGATAATGATTATCTGTTTACCTTTAAAGGAGATGGTCTAATCATAAGTACACCGACCGGATCCACCGCTTATTCGCTGTCGTGCGGCGGGCCCATCGTTTCACCCGACACGGACGTGATGATCATTACTCCGGTCAGTCCGCATACGCTGAACGCCCGCCCGGTTATTATTCCCGCAGCGAAGGTTATCCGTACGGTTGTCTCTTCACCTGAAAAGACAGTCCAGCTTGCGGCCGATGGTCAACTCCAAAAACATCTAACGACACCGGTGGAATTAACATTGCAGAGGTCGGAGATACAGGTTAAATTAATAAAACGAAAAGTACGAAGTTATTACGATGTGTTGCGTGAGAAATTAATGTGGGGGAGAGATGTACGGGTTGCTCCGGTAAAAGGGCAGTCTTAGTTGTTCTCGGCGCCTTCCTCAATCCACATCCGGATACCATCGCGTTGATTCCTTGTAAGTTGAGGCCAACCAGGAGGTGGCATTTGTTGACCTATTCTTCCCTCAATCCGTAAATATAAATGACTGACTTCAGGATCATATGGAACGACGATATGAGGTTGGGCGGTTAGATTTTCATAACTGGTAAGACTTAATCCTCCTGCCTGAGAAGCATCGGAATGGCAGCCGGATAATGCGCATGATTGATGAAATAACGGTTGCACGTGTTCGGAGTAACTGACATTAACGTCGGGGAATACGATCTCGGAGCCCGGTCCGGTTGAGTCTTCACAACCGAAAATGAGTACAAAAGGGAGCACGCAGCCAGTGACCAGTATAACTTGAATGAAGCGTTTTGTATACATACAACCGTCTTATCTGTTAGATGCTAAAACGGCGCAAGAAAATACTTGCGCCGGGTTTAAATTATTCGGTTCGAAACAGGATACTTATAACACGATATACAACCGAATAGTGGAGCCGAAGGGGATCGCCTGTCCGCCGAATCCCGGTTTATCGGGAGTAGGCGGAAACCCTCGACCTTCCCGATCCCTATCGGGACGCTCTCTCAACCAACTGAGCTAAAATTCTGTTCTTTCTTCTGAACAATTATTTATTAACCGATTAATATATTTTCTACTCTTTTTCTTTTTTATCCCGTATTCACGTTTCATGGCTTCGCCCCTACTCTGGTATTGTTCATAGTATACTAACTCCCACGGTCTTCCACGTTTTGTTGAAGGGGTTTTTCCTGAATTATGCTCCTCAACACGCCTGAAAACATCTTGTCCATGCCCGACATAAAATCTTCCCGTACTTTTGCTTTTTAGGATATAGACATAGAACACAATGTTAACAAATTCGTTTGTAATTTTGTGGGAAAGTTCCCGCCGACTTTATCTGTGGAACCGATGGATATTGACCCCTCGACCTTCCCGATCCCTATCGGGACGGGACGCTCTTCCAGCTGATATCCTGCCCTATACTATTAGTGGAGCCGAAGGGGATCGAACCCTCGACCTTC
>SKXH01000118.1 GCA_007128495.1 Bacteroidota bacterium | reverse complement strand
CGGTATGGCCGCAGCCGATGGGCATTTCATGTTGCGCAATTGAAATGATGGCGTTTGCCAGTTCCCGCTTCGATGTGTCGCGATTCGGTTCCGAAGTGTTCAGGTTCTCACCGCGGCAAGCAGACCTTATGATCGTTGCAGGAACGACGACTTATAAAATGGCTCATGTCGTCCGCAAGATTTACGATCAGATGCCCGATCCGAAATGGGTTATAGCAATGGGAGTTTGTACGTCATCGGGCGGTATGTATCGAACCTATTCCGTCGTGCAGGGGATCGATCAGTTTATACCGGTCGATGTGTATGTTGGTGGCTGCCCGCCGCGGCCCGATAATCTCATTAACGCACTGATGATGATCCAGAAAAAGATTCAACAAGAAGGAAGCAAAGAACATCATCAGGCACAACCCATATTTATTGATCAATCCGCAAACATTTCCGTTTAATATATGATAGCAAACCGAGCAGTCGAAAAACTCAAAGAACAGTTTCCGAATGCCATCCGGGAAATATCCGAATCCCGTGAGCAAATGTTGGTTGGAATTGAAACGTCAGCTATTCGTGAGGTATGTCAATTTCTCTGCGACGATGAGGAACTGAAATTCGATATGGCGATCGATGTGTTGGGTGCGGATCGCATGGTTCCCGAAAATACGCCGACTATGAAGGGCTATGTTAACGATCCGTTCGACCGGGAACTCCGCTCACAAAAGGAACGTGTCTCGCCGGATGAACGATTCGAAGTAATATATGTCTTGTATTCAAATATGAACAACGAGTATATACGTTTAAAGGTGCGGGTTGCAGAAGAAGGGCAGAAGGTACCCTCAGTCGTACCGGTCTGGAAATCGGCTGATTGGGCGGAACGCGAAGCATACGACATGTTCGGGATTGAGTTTGAAGGTCATCCCGATTTACGCCGTATTTATATGCCGGAATATTTCGAGCATTACCCGCTCAGAAAAGATTTCCCGCTGATGGGAATTCCGGGATCGCTGCCGCTGCCGGATAAACAGTAAGATGGTTTGAGAACATATGGAGCAGCTAAAATATCCACCTTTCGCAAGTCCATCTGAAAAAAAAGCATTGCAGATGATTCGACAAAAATTGTCATCTCGTCGAGGGATTGAGAGAGTTATCTTTTTTGGTTCACGGTTACGAGGTGATTTTACGGGAGAATCTGATAATGTTCTCAGTGAAGGGATGGTTCTTTATGAAGCTCAGCGTTGATCAAAAAAGAGATCTATCTATATACAGGATGGAAAAATCAGAAATTCACTTAAAGGTATATCTGAGACAATACGTGTTTTGTATGCACGGAGAGTAGATTCAGATTATGGAGATTTTGTGTCGATTGATAAGGATGATGCAAACGATTCTTTGAAAAGAGCAGAAAAATTTATAGAACAAGCAAAAAAAATACAAAAAGAATTTCTTGAAGACCTTACATGAAAATTGATTATTCGCATGATACATCAAAAAGCAAAATTTACGAAGCACTTGTAGATCAATACACAAGCATCGAATCCGACGATCCGCTCGGCAGCGATATGGTTCTCAACTTCGGTCCTCAACATCCCGCAACGCACGGTGTGCTGCGGCTGCTGCTGCGGCTCGATGGCGAGCGTATAGTGGGATGTGTTCCTGAAGTCGGTTATCTCCATCGCGGTTATGAGAAACTTGCCGAGAATATGACCTACCACGAATATATTCCGCACACCGACCGGCTCGATTATCTCTCGCCGCTTGCAAATAATATGGGGTATGCACTTGCCGTTGAACGGCTCGCCGGCATCGAGGTGCCGCCTCGCGCCCAATATATTCGCACAATTTGTTCTGAGCTCGCCCGGATTTCATCGCACCTTATGGCAACCGGCTCGATGGCGATGGATGTTGGAGCATTAACCGTTTTATTGTGGACGTTCCGCGAACGCGAAAAACTTTATGATATATTTGAAGTTTTAACCGGTGCTCGGTTTACGACGAGTTATTCCCGTATCGGTGGAGTGGCACAGGACCTGACCGACGATGTCGGGAAAGCAATACGTGAATTTCTCGATTATCTTCCCGAAGCGATTCACGAGTGTGAGCGCTTATTGAATAGGAATCGTATTTTTGTGGAACGGTGCGATGGCATCGGAATTATTAACGGTGATGATGCGATTGCCTATGGCTTGACCGGACCGAACCTGCGCGGTTCGGGCATTGCCCGCGATCTTCGCCGCGACCGGCCGTACTTCGTTTATCCTGAACTCGATTTCAAAGTTATTACGCATGAAGGCGGCGACTCGCTCGCACGGTATTACGTCCGGCTTGACGAGATGTATGAAAGCGTGAACATTGTGCGTCAATGTCTTGATAAAATGCCGAAGGGTGAAATCCACGCCAATAAGCCGAAGAAAGTTCTGCCGCGAAAAGAACGTGTCTATACACGTATGGAAGAAATGATCCACGATTTTATGCTCGTGAATTTCGGTATCGATCCACCGGCGGGTGAAGT
>SKXH01000056.1 GCA_007128495.1 Bacteroidota bacterium | reverse complement strand
TTATAGTTGCATCCTGCAATAATTAAAACGAATTCACCTTTGATTGTTTTTGATTCAAAATGTCGTTCGAGTTCAGTCAGTGTGCCGTGAGCAATTTCCTCGAATTTTTTAGTCAGCTCACGGCCGATAACCGCTTGCCGGTCTCCGAACGATTCACGGAGCTCTCCGAGCGTACGCAAAATACGATGCGGCGATTCATATAAAATGATTGTTCTCTCTTCACCCTTTAATGTTTCGATGCGTGTCTTGCGTCCCTTCTTGTGCGGAAGAAATCCCTCAAACACAAATCGGTCCATCGGCAGCCCGCTTACCGTGAGCGCAGCAAGCAATGCCGAAGCGCCCGGCACGGGAACAACCGGTATATTGTGTTTCAAGCACTCGCGAACGATCAGAAATCCCGGATCGGAAATACCCGGTGTACCGGCATCAGAAACAAGTGCCAGCGACATTCCCGATTCGAGTTTACGCACAAGCTCGCCCGTACGTTTATGTTCGTTATGTTCGTGATAACTAATTAACGTTTTCGATATCCCGAGATGTTGCAGCAAGGTCGAGGTTTTTCGGGTATCCTCGGCAACAACGGCATTGACTTCCTCAAGCACTTTTACCCCACGCCGGGTAATGTCATCAAGATTACCGATCGGAGTCGAGACGATATAGAGTGTACCGGAATAAGGTTCGGAATTCATTCGTACCAATTAATCACTCCAGACAAACGCAATAAGGTGCAATACATCTTACTATGTCCCCCAGTCGCGTATGTATCTGAAATCGACATTCAATGTCCGGTGCGATATTTTTGCGATGAGCGGCATACGGCGTTTAAAGTGATTTTTCCGTACCATTTCCCTGACTTGATGAATGAAGTTTTTAGTAAACCCCAATTCACACAACTCAGCATCGGTGCGCCGTTCATCAATCATATGATACAACAGCTTATCGACCTCTTGATATGAGAATCCGAGTTCATCTTCGTCGGTCTGTCCCTTCCAGAGGTCCGCTGTCGGTTTTTTCATTATCACACTCTCCGGTAAATCGAGATGCCGGGCGAGGTCCCAGACCTGTGTCTTATACAGATCGCCGATCGGGTTAATCGCCGATGCGAGATCACCATGAAGCGTGCCGTATCCCAGCATCAATTCTGATTTATTACTCGCACCGATAACCAGCGCTTTCTCTCGCGCCGATCTATCATACAAAACGATCATACGCAGACGCGCCAGAACATTACCGATCCGGACTTTACCGAGTTCGTCGTTATCGTTAAGATAGGGTTCGGCCATCGGCGTGATATCAACCTCCTCGCTTCGGACACCCGTCTTTTCAATCACTTTTTCGGCATCGGTCAACGACTCGGGGCTGCTTGTTTTAAACGGTATAACAACCGCAAGCACATTCTCCGGTCCGAGCGCCCGTGCAGCAAGCGCACATGAAACAGCCGAATCAACACCGCCGGATAATCCAAGCACCGCTTTTGATAATCCGGCGGATGCAATCTCCTCCTTAATAAATTTGACAAGAACCTTTTCGACAAGGTCATTATCGAGCTTAAGGGGCTCTTTATCAGATCGTAAGGTTTCCATAATGAGTTATAATTATGATGAATACACCGCTGGTTACCCTTCGGCATTCATATGCTTCAGCACTTTTCTCATAATATGAATCGCCTCATCTATCGCTTCTTCTTTAATATCGAGCGGCGGACGGAACCGCATACCGCGCTCACCGCAGGGCAGCATGATCACTCCGTTTTCAAGCAGCTTCTGACGGAACGCATCGCGTTGCGAACCCGAAGGCAAATCAATTGCTGCAAGCAAACCGCGTCCGCGAACATTGCTCACCAGCTCCGGGAATTCCTCCCGCAGGCTATTGCAGCGCCGAAGAACTACCTCACCCATACTTGCTGCATTTTCAATCAGGTTATCCTCATCTATGATTTGCAGATACCTGGCGGCACGTACCATATCCGTTAAACTGCCGCCCCACGTAGAGTTGATTCTCCATACAGTCGTAAACACGTTATCCTCAACTTCATCTACCCGGTTGGTACTCATAAAACCACACACCTGCATTTTCTTCCCGAATGCAATCATATCCGGCTCAACGAACCATTCATAGGCCCACATCTTTCCGGTAAGTCCCATACCGGTTTGCACCTCATCAAAGATCAGCATTGCCTCATTCTCATCGGCAAGCCGGCGCAATTCCTGAAGGAATTCCCTGCGGAAATGATTATCACCGCCCTCGGATTGTATCGGCTCGATAATGATAGCGGCAATATCGTCTTTGTGATAGTGAAAGGCATCTTTCATCTGTGCAATGGCCTGCTGTTCAAGTTTCTCAGTCTCGTTAAGCGTATTTTCGTTTACGGGAAAACGCAGCGCCGGATTGATTATGCGCGGCCATTTGAATTTCGGGAAATATTTTACTTTAAGCGAATTGGTGTTCGTCAGCGACATGGTATAACCCGTCCGTCCGTGAAATGCCTGACGGAAATGAATTACCTGCTG
>SKXH01000034.1 GCA_007128495.1 Bacteroidota bacterium | reverse complement strand
ATAGTTTCGTTACTTCCATTTTTTCATTATGCATCAAAATCGAAATCAGTTCATACTTAATATGATTTTACCATGAGCAACGGTCATTTTGCTTCTGAATCACGTAAGAGAATTTTCGTCACGGTGATAGTTGTGGTGATGCTTGTATTGATAGGGCGGTTATATCAACTACAACTCGTCTATCAGGATGAATGGGGTCAGAAGTCGCGGGATAACAGTGTTCGCACGATATTGCAGGAACCGGTACGCGGATTGATGTATGATCGCCGGGGCCGGCTCATAGTGGATAACCGTCCATCATATGCTGTTACGGTTACGCCCAATGAAATCAGCGGGGAGATCATTCCCGATCTTGCCGCATTACTCGACCTTGATGAAGATGTTCTTACCAACAGAATTCAACGCGCGCGCCGGTGGTCGCGGTTTGTACCGAGCAAGATCAAACGTGATGTCGATTATGATGTTATTGTTCACCTTGAAGAATTCCGCGGTCAATATCCGGGAGTAGACTATGTAGTTGAGGCAAAACGGCATTACAACTCGAATGCTCGTATGTCGCATATACTCGGATACACGAAAGAGATTTCGGATCGACAGCTTGCCAGGCAATCCGACGTTTACCGTCCCGGCGATGTAATCGGGTCATCCGGTATTGAAGCCGCGTATGAGAATGTACTTCGCGGCGAACGGGGATATAATTATGTTGTTGTTAACGCACGTGGCCAGTTTGTTGCTGATTATTCGGATGGTCAAAAGAACGTTCCTTCACGCGAAGGTTCTGATTTATTTCTAACAATTGATGCAGAGCTGCAAGCATATGCTGAGGAGTTACTCGATGACCGGTTCGGATCAATTGTCGCAATCGACCCGAAGACAGGTGGTATACTTGCACTCGTAAGTAAACCCGATTACGATCTTTCGCATTTCAGCGGCGTTACTCCTCCCGTTGTTTGGGAAAAATTAAATGCAGATACAAGCCGGCCATTATTTAACCGGGCTGCATCATCTATTTACCCGCCGGGATCAACCTATAAATTAGTGCTTGCTGCGGCAGCTCTCGAGGATGGTATTATTAATGAACGTTGGACGGCAAGTTGTCCGGGCTGGTATCGATTTGGCAACAGGGTCTTCCGGTGTCACAGGGCTGAGGGGCACGGAGATGTATCTATTGTTGAAGCAATTCAAAAATCCTGCAATGTTTTCTTTTATCAATTGATGCTGAAGGTCGGGTTTGATCGCTGGTCACATTACGGCCGTTTGTTTGGTTTCGGGCAAAGAACGGGAGTTGGTAGTTTTGAGGAGACCGGCGGTATACTACCTACTACTGATTATTACAACAGAATTTACGGTTTGGGACAATGGACGCGGGGAAACCTAATCAGTCTGGCAATCGGGCAGGGTGAGTTAAGTGTCACACCCTTGCAAATGGCAGCATATGCTATGGTGCTTGCCAACGGAGGAACTTACCACCAGCCGCATATGGTCAGTCACGTGTATAACTCTAAAACTAAGGACATTTTTGAACTTCCGTATGACTCCAGAGCGATCGACCTATCAACAAGAACATGGGAGTTATTACGGCGAGGTATGAATTTAGTCGTTGATGAAGATGGCGGTACCGGCCGCGGGGCACAAATTCGAGGTGTTTCTTCTGCCGGCAAAACCGGGACATCCCAAAATCCACATGGTGAAAATCACGCATGGTATATTGGATTTGCACCGTTTGAAAATCCCAAAATTGCCGTTGCCGTGGTAATCGAGAATATCGGAACAGGCGGCAGATATGCTGCGCCGGTAGCAGGTCGCTTAATAGAACGCTATTTGGAAGGAACGATTGTTCGCGATAGACCGCACCGCACCGTTCCCGTTCTCGACGAATTTGAATTACCGGGAGATGAAAATTAATGCGGTTTACTCAGGATGACATAAAGGTTAATAATGGATCCTCCGTTGACGGGATTCTTATCTTTTGTACGCTTGTGCTTACCGCTATAGGTCTTGCATCGATTTACAGCGCAACGTACGATGCGGGCTCATCGGTGTATTTTCAGCGCCAATTGATATGGGCTGTTCTTGGTACGATCGGTTTGGTGACGATGCTTTTTGTCTCGCCCCGCACCATTGAGACCGTTGCTATAATAATTCATATTATTATTTTATGTATTCTTGCTGTGGTTCCGTTTGTTGGAAAAACTGTTGCCGGTACTACTGCGTGGATAGATCTGGGATATTTCAATTTTCAACCATCCGAAGTTGCAAAGATAACAACGATTCTGGTTCTCGCTCTTTATCTCTCGAAACATAACGCTTCTGTGAGATCATTTAAAACACTGGCAACTGCCGGACTTATTGTTGCCATACCGATGGGACTCGTTCTATTGCAGGCGGATGTCGGAACCTCGTTAATTTTCTTCTTGATGTATATACCGGTTGTCTTTTGGGCAGGTGCATCGCCGTTTATCGTTATTGTGCTTACAGCTCCTTTTATCGTCGGTCTTGCGGCGCTTATCGGCACCAGTGCATTACTCGTTGCGCTCGGCATTTTGCTTGTTGCACTTATTCTTTTGCGTGAGAACGGTTTCGCCTCTGCAGTAGTGTTCGGTTTCAATTCAGCCATAGCGGTTTCGATACAAGTTCTGTATGACCGGCTTGCACCGCATCAGCAAAGTCGCATTGCAAATTTCATTGAACCCGGCAGCGATCCGCTGGGTGTCGGTTATAATGTTATTCAATCGAAGGTGGCGATCGGCTCGGGTGGTTTAACCGGTAAAGGATTTTTAAACGGCACCCAAACCCAGTTGAATTTTATACCGGCCCAGTGGACCGATTTTATCTTCTGTGTACCCGGGGAGGAATTCGGTTTTATCGGAGCATCGATAGTTTTAGTGTTACTCGGTATCGTATTTATTCGCGGAATTCGAATTGCATCAATAGTAAAAAGTAAATTTGCAAGTCTTGTCACAATCGGTTTTATCGGCATTCTCTTTTTTCATACCGTTATTAATATAGGAATGACTGTGGGATTGACCCCGGTCATCGGTATACCGCTTCCGTTTCTGAGCTACGGCGGATCTGCGCTTTTTTCAAAGTTGATCATGGTTGGCCTGCTCAGTGCATTTTACGCAAATCGTAAAGAATACACATAATATTCAGGAATAATACTATGGCGAAACGAGTGCAACGGTCACGAACTGCTAAAAAACCCACTCAAAAAACGCACCCGTTACGGTTACCGCCCCATGAGCTTCGCTGGCGTTGGACAGATAAGGATGTTTCTGTTACTTCCACTGACGATGCAAAGCCATCAACCGATATCATCGGTCAGGAGCGGGCTCTAAAATCTCTGCGTATCGGCCTTGAAATGAAACATTTCGGTTATAATGTCTTCGTAACCGGCTTGACCGGTACCGGCCGCACAACAACCATTAAGTGGTTGTTAAAAGAGTTTGAAGAAGAAAACCAGCATCTCGAAGACATATGTTATGTATATAATTTTCACGACGCAGACAGACCGATGATGATCCGATTGCCAGCCGGACAGGGAAAGTCGTTTGAAAAAGATATGAACGACTTTATTGCAGATTTACAAAAAACAATTCCCGCCGTACTGGAAGGTAAGCGATTTCAGGAAAAGCGAAAGGAAAAAATAGAGCATTTTCAAGGCCGTCAGAGGGAAAAATTGCAGGATTTTGAGAAAAAAGTAAGAGACCGCGGCTTTGAAATGATACAGGTTCAGATGGGGACTATGGTCAGGCCCGAACTCGCTCCGGTAATAGACGGAAAACCCGTGGCTATCGATCAACTCGATGGATTTGTAAAAGAGGGTAAAATAACCGAGGACGATGTAAAGAAATATCGGGAAGAGTATTCAGATCTTGTCGCGCACATGGAGACGGTCTTCCGCGAAATGAAAAACATCGAGCGAAAAGCCCGTGAAGCCCTCGAGAAGCTCGATGAGCAATTTATTTTGCCGATTGTAAAAGATGCGGTCTCGGATATTGCCGCAAAATATGAGAACGAAAAAGTTTCTCGTTATCTTGATGATGTTTGTAAGAGCGTGATGGAAAATCTCGGACGGTTCCGGAAGGATGAACAGCAGTCGCAGCAGATGCCGTTTCAAATCCAGCAACCGCAGGAAGATGCATTTATTGAATACCAAGTGAACGTAACTGTCGACAATTCCGAACAGGAAACCATACCCATAGTTATTGAGACCAATCCGAAATACAGGAGTATATTCGGCACCATCGATAGAGCGCTGGACTCGCGGGGAATATGGAAAACCGATTTCAATCAAATAAAGGCAGGTTCGCTCTTAAAAGCGAATGGGGGATATCTTGTATTGAATGCATTGGATGTGCTGATCGAACCCGGTGTCTGGCAGGACTTGAAGAGAACACTGCGCACAAATCTGGTCGATATACAATCGTATGAACCATGGTTTTTTTCAGCGAGTGGTTTAAAGCCGGAACCGATAGAGATCGATGTGAAAGTGATAATGATCGGCGATGCTTTTCTATATCATTTACTGTATGACCGGGATGAGGACTTTAAAAAGATATTTAAAATACGGGCGGATTTTGATGTCGAGATGGAGCGTACCGAAGAGCATATCGGCAACTATAGCGCTTTCATTAAAATGATATGTGAAGACGAGAAAATGATGCGGTTCGATCAAGACGCTATCGGCGAGGTGGTGGAGTTCGGTGTCAGGACCGCAGGAAGAAAGAAAAAATTGTCGACCCGTTTTAATGTAATTGCCGATATCATTCGTGAAGCTAACTACTGGGCTAAAAAAGAGGGCGACTCATCTGTAAACGGTACGCACGTCGAACGAGCAATTGAAGAACGCATCGACCGCGTTCGACTCGTCGAATCGAAGGTCCAGGAATTGATCGACGAAGGTACATTGATGATAGAAACCGACGGCAAAGTGGTCGGTCAGGTAAACGGTCTTGCCGTACATGATATGGGTGAACACGCTTTCGGAAAGCCGACACGCATTACCGCAAAAACATCGATCGGTAAAGGCAACATTCTGAATATCGAACGCGAAGCCGATCTCAGTGGCCGGGTTCACCGCAAAGGTGTTGCGATCCTGACCGGCTACCTCCACTGGATGTTCTCACAGGACAAACCGCTTGCCTTCAATGCGAGTATTTGTTTCGAACAGTCTTATTCGGGGGTGGATGGAGACAGCGCTTCGTCTACTGAAATTTATGCGATTCTCTCGAGTCTTGCCGAACTCCCGATAAAGCAAAATATAGCGGTGACGGGTTCGGTCAATCAGAAAGGCGAGATCCAACCGATCGGTGCTGTGAATATAAAGATAGAAGGATTTTTCGATGTATGTAATATGCGCGGCTTAACCGGTGATCAGGGAGTTATTATTCCACATCAGAATGTAATGAACCTTATGCTTCGAAAAGATGTGATTAAAGCGGTGGAAAATGGAAAGTTTCATATCTATGCGATCAAGAGTGTGGATGAAGGTATTGAGTTGCTCACCGGAGTAAAAGCGGGCAAACGGACACGCACCGGAAAATTCGAAGCCCGAAGCGTCTTCGGCCGTGTCGATCATAAACTTCAGGAGTATTCGAAGAGGGCAAGAGGTACAATGCGACGGGTCGAGAGTAAGAATAGTTGAATGTATATCACAACGGTTCAGCGCCTAACTCTCGCCGCATCGCGTCGATAACAGGATGTTCTTTATTGTCCTCATCATATTTAGTGTCGCTACCCTTTTTAATTGTATCTTTTTGTATTTGAAATGAAGTAGGAATCCCGAAGACCCGTTCCGATATTTTGCTTAAGAATTCTTTATTTCGCCGTAACGTGTTCAACTGAAAATCATTATCGCAGGAAAGCTGTAAACATCCGTTATCTACATCGACAAGTGCCGATTGGCCCAGTACCGAACCCAGGTTAATACGCGATGTTTTTACGGCAGTTACGAATTCATCCCAACGTGCAAATGCTTCCTCCGCGGATATGGAACTCGGTGAACCGGTTGTTTTCTCCTTTTTTTCCGGTGGACGTTCGCGGATTACGTTCGGTGTTGGTGGAGTAAATGAAGATTGTACCGCCGGTTGGTTGTCCGGTACAGTATTTCCTCCGTTGGTCCATCCCGCATTGGCACTTCCCCGGATCGGGATATCTCCTTCATTCACGGTGTTTTTTTTTAGCTCATCGAGCCGGTTTATCAATGACTGTAAGTCGGAGGTTTTTTCCATTTTTACAAGTTCGATCATCCCGCTTTCAAGGCGGATTCGCGGTTGTGAACTGTATCGAAGTTCTTTGTGCAATTCGATTGTCGCGCGGAGATAGCGTATGAGATCGACATCGCTGAAATGTTGTGCTTCTTCTTTATACCGCTTGCGGTATTCGGCAGACGTCTCTATCAGATCGGATGAACCGGTCGTGGTGACCGTGAGTAGATTACGTAAGTGTTCTGCAAGACCGGATAAGAACTCTCGCATATCGTAACCGTTATCGACGATTCGAGCGATAAGCTGAAGTCCGCCCTTTGCATCGCGGTTCCGGAGTATATCGGTTACGTCGAAATACAGATCCTGATCGACAATATTCAGCGTTTCCAGAACCAATGCTGTAGTAACATTTGTGCCTGAGAAAGCAACCACCTGGTCAAATATACTCTGTGCGTCGCGCATTGAACCGTCGCCTTTTTTTGCAATATATAACAGAGCGTCGTCTTCGATGGTAATACCTTCTTCTTTCGCTATCAATCGTAACCGTTCGATGATATCGTTTATGGCAATGCGCCGGAAGTCAAACCGCTGGCAGCGCGAAAGAATTGTCGGCGGGACCTTGTGGACTTCAGTAGTAGCGAAGATGAACAGGACGTGAGAAGGCGGTTCTTCAAGCGTTTTCAATAATGCATTGAATGCCTCTTTGGTAAGCATGTGTACTTCATCGATTATGTACACTTTGTATTTTGATTTCGCCGGCGCATAGCGTACCGCCTCGCGCAGATTACGTATCTCTTCAACGCCGCGGTTCGAGGCACCGTCTATCTCAAAAACATCGACATTTCTGCCGCTGCTGATTTCCCGGCATGATTCGCACTCATTACACGGATCGCCGTTGAGCGGTTCGACGCAATTTAATACACGTGCAAGTATACGTGCGATCGTCGTTTTACCGACACCCCGCGGACCGCTGAAGATATATGCGTGTCCGAGCCGGTTCTGCTGGATAGCGTTCTTTAATGTTGAACTCACGTGCTGTTGCCCGACAACGTCTTCAAATGTTGTCGGCCGCCATTTTCGAGCTGTTACGATGTAGGTCATATTTGTGTTTGTTAATATAATATTTTACCGCGTCACAAACACCGGGCACGGTGCACTTTTGATAACCCGGTCGGTGGTGCTGCCGATAAGATAATCGGCGATCTCGTCATGACCGCGGGTTGACATTACTATGAGATCGTGTTTTTCCGATTCCGCTTGTTTAATGATCTCTGTGTGTGAGCTGCCTTCGGTGATGCTCGTTGTAACTTCAATTCCCGAAAGATCAAACGATTGTAAAAAAGCTTCAAGGCGTGCCTGAATCCGCGGCTTCACGTCAGGATCAAGCTGAAATATCGATTCAACGCCCGCGGCATAATATGCGGGATGAAAACGTACCTCAAGTGCATGCATCAGATTAATACGTGCATTGTATTGCTTAGCCAGGGCAATTGCATACTCCATCGCTTGCTGGGAGCTTTCCGAAAAGTCGGTTGGTACAAGTATATTGTTAAATAAAAGTTTTTTCAAATCGGCATGCCGCGGTTTTTTGGTTACGAGTACCGGGCACGGCGCAGTTTGTATTACTTTTTCGGTTACACTTCCGAGCAACACGTGTGCAAATCCGGATCGGCCATGGGTTGCCATGACGATCAGGTCTGCGGAGTTATTTTTAGAATATCCGGTAATCACCTCGTGTGGTGAAATACCGCGCTCCATTACTTTCTCGATGGTAATATCTTTCGATTTCTTGTTCGCATCTTCTATGATCTTATCACAATAATTATGTGCCGATGCTTCGACGCTTGCATACAGCTCATCAACCGCTGAAAAGCTGTGTTGCGGTGCGTGCGGATCATATTCAAACATCGTTATCGCATGGAGCAATGTTATTTTCGATCCATATTTTTGTGCTAGCTTGTATGCGTAGGGAAGCGCCACTCTTGAAGTATCCGAGAAATCAACCGGTACGATTATATGTTCGAAAGTTTTCATCTCTTCTTCTTTTTTGTTTTGGATGATCGTGATGTACTTCGTTTCCTTGTGCTGCCGTTCTTAAATGTATGTTCGAGTGCTTCTATAATAGTATTGACAGATATAATTTGCAAGCCCGTTTTTACCCGTTCCGGGATTTCCACTAAATATTTTTCGTTTTCCTTCGGTATGAGCACTTTTTTTATGCGGTGCCGTTTTGCAGCGAGCAGCTTTTCGGTCAATCCGCCAACTGCCAGCACCTTGCCGCGTAATGTTATCTCGCCGGTCATGGCCACTTCGGGATCGGTACGGCGATTTGCAAGAGCCGATATGACGGCCATTGTCATAGTCAGACCTGCCGAGGGCCCGTCTTTGGGAATAGCACCTTCAGGAAGGTGAATATGAATCTCTTTGCCTTTATAAAACTCAGGGTTAATATCCAGCGCCCGGGCATTCGAACGGATAAAACTTAACGCAGCGTGGGCAGATTCTTTCATTACATCGCCGAGTTTACCGGTAAGACTTAATCGTTCCTTGCCGTCCATAACTATTGCTTCGACACTCAGCAGTTCGCCTCCCACGCTCGTCCAGGCAAGCCCGGTAGCGATACCGACACGGCGTGTTTCATCCTTAGGCCGTTGTGCATATCGCGGAACACCGAGATAGTTCTCTACTTTTTTGGGATCGATAGATATTTTGGTAATTTTTCGGCGACCGTTGGATTGCCGCTTAGTAACTATATCCTTGGCGCTCTTTCGAACCAATGATGCGATCTCCCGTTCGAGATTACGAACGCCGGCTTCCTTGGTATATTCATCAATTACTTTTGCAACACTTTTATTATGTATTTTAATCTGCGATTGCTTCAAACCGTGAATATTTATTTGTTTTGGGATAATATGACGGCGTGCTATTTCTATTTTTTCATGTGACAGATAACCCGGCAAATCGATTATCTCCATCCTGTCCTGAAGCGGTAATGGTATTGCATGCCTGTTATTTGCCGTGGTGATGAATAAAACATTTGAGAGATCGTAATCTACTTCGATGTAATGATCCGAAAACGTGTGATTTTGTTCGGGGTCGAGCACTTCAAGCAATGCCGATGCCGGATCGCCGTGGAAGTCGAACGTTAGTTTATCAACTTCATCGAGCAGCATAACGGGATTGATAACGCCGGCACGTTTCATTGACTGGATGATCTTGCCGGGCATCGATCCGATATATGTGCGGCGGTGACCGCGGATTTCCGCTTCATCACGAATACCGCCGAGGGAAAATCGTACGAATTTCCGGTTTAATGCACGGGCAATCGACCGGCCGAGCGATGTTTTTCCCACACCCGGCGGCCCGACAAAACAAAGTATTTGACCGCGGATCTGTTTGACGAGATTTAGTACCGCAATATGCTCGATGATCCGATCTTTCGGTTTATCAAGGCCGTAATGATCTTCGTCAAGAATTTTCTTAACGTGCCCTATATCAAGATGATCTTCCGTTCTTTCTTTCCAGGGTATCGAGACCATCCAATCCAGGTAGTTGCGGCTCACGGTATATTCCGGCGACATTGTGGGGATCTTTTTCAGTTTGTTCAGTTCTTCCTCTGCTTTTGCACGTGCTTCTTCAGGAAGTCCTGCTGCTTCAACTTCTTCCCTTAGTTTTGCCAGTT
>SKXH01000241.1 GCA_007128495.1 Bacteroidota bacterium | reverse complement strand
GAGTTCATATAAGATTGAGATTGGTTGATTGAATGATCGGGTTTATTTTAATCTTGATAATGCTTTTTACTTGTTAACAAACGCAATATCCTCTAAAACAATTTGTTTCAACACATCGACATCGCCGAATCTTTTTCGTGCATCCAGAATCTCTATGCCGGCTATCTTTCCGTCCTCTGTATAGTCAATCGCAATTCCTTCGGCAACATGTTCGGTAGTCACGGTTTTTTCCAAAAAGCGGATATATAAGGCATCGACTTCGCTGTCGTAGGATATTTTCATAGTATATTCTCTTTCAATAGTATTAATAATAGTAACTGTAAACGGTTATAACAACAATTTCTGTCTCTTCTTCAACGAAGATCGGTCTGACCTGTTTCGTTTTATAATGAACTTTATTCCATATCTGATCATACACAAATTCTTTTCGGCATTCCATTCTCCTGCGTTCCGTAGGTGACCAATCACTTGAATTGATTGCTTCCTTGACTTCATCCTCAGTCACACCACGATACTTGATAGATTCGGTAGCGTGTGCCGACAATCGAATTGGTTTCATAGTAAATAATAACAATAAATTAGATAAAATCACAACTTAATTCTATTTTTCGTACATTAATCTTTCTGTTTATTTTTCTCACCCCCACAACCCCTCCTCCAACCGTTCCTTCGACCACCCCAGCGGATGCAGCAGCGTCGCCGCGCAGTCAAGTACCAGTTTTGTGTATTGCTCCACATCGTAACCATCTTCCGGTTTGTATAAAAACAACGGCTTCGCTTTATCGGGATTGTGTTTGCCTGACTGATCGGTGATGATGAACTCGATCGACTCGCCCGGCTGTAACGACACACCCGCTGCAACAATTGCCTGTGCAACGAGCGCGTTGACGCTGCGGTTGGTGTACCGATCCGGTTCCTGTGTTACGTGCCTGCGTACCACAAGCTCATACGGGTTTGCCCGTCCCTCGCGCAGTTGCCACACATAGTATTTAACTATAGCGAGCAGATCGGGGAGGCGTTTTTGTATCTCCGCAATAGAACGAACCTCAGCCATCAACTGCAGCATATCGATCTGCATTTTCTTTACGTACCGCGGCGTGTCGCGGCGGCGGACTTCTATGCCGCGTATCTTTACCTCGCCGCTTGTGGCGCCGCAGGCGCTATCGCGAAAGCGTCCGACATACCGTGTGACTGTCGGCAGAGTGGTATCCATTTTTGATGCGGGAAAGACTATCCAGTCGTAAATACCTTCGAAGGTGACGGGAATACCGGTTCCCGCCTCGATCTGTTTTGCCAGGCGTTCGTACTCGTTTTCCGCTGCGTTTTCTTTCTTCAGCCAGACGCAATCCACGATGGCATGTTCGAGGTGGAAACTGTTTTGTTCGGCAAGTTCCTTTGCCTGCAGGAGTGTTTCGCGTGAGAATGCGTTAACCGTTTCGTGTGCCTCGATGCGTCCGAAGCGGGCGTTCTTATAGCCCAGATACCCGAAGCAGGTGACGAGTATCCACTTGAGGGCGGTTTGCCGTCGCCTGTACCGGTCGGCGGTAAGTACCGGTATATCTTTTGAGCCGCCGTTTGATTTATGCTGCAATTTTCTCTGCATTGCTTTGTAATGTTTGCGGCGCACCAGCAGCGGTGCGAGTGTCTCCGGTACGAGTCCGCGGCGTTTTTCGCAGATGTGGTAGCCGAGCTCGGGGACGCGGATCGTTGAGTCGGGACAACATTTGCAATTTATCGTCTCCGGTGAGATGTTTTTGTTCACCATAAGTGCCGGATACATCGAGGTGAAATCCAGTTCGCCGATGTTCTCGTGATATCCCATTTCGGGCAGGAACATCAACCCGCCGCGGTCGGCGAGCATAAGCGTGCGGGCGGATTTGAAATCCTCCGGTTCGCGCTTCTTTGCGGGCACGAGAATACCGTTCCGGCATGCGTATGCAATTTGCAGCGACGATAATCCCGTGCCGATTGCGGCCCGGCCCTGCTGCTGTACCGGTAGGCGTGTAAGCCGGGCAAGTTCGAAGATTCCCTCGAGATCCGCTTCGTCGATAAGGAACGAATTATACAAATCGAGATGCCATCGCCCGGCAAGAAAGAACGCGCCGGCTTTGTAAACGATCTTGCCGTATGAAAAGTAGCTCGTATCGCGTGTGGTCCGGTAGGGTACGAAGGGGTCACGGTTGAAGCGGACGGGAACGTTTTCTTTTTGCGAGAGCTTCGCGAGCAAATGCATCAACATCGCATCTCCCCATGAAGTGAGGATTATGTCGGGATCGTAGCGTGCGAGTTCGTGGTCGAGTGTCTTGAGTGCGTCGGCGGCATGCTCTTCTTCGAGCAGCAGCTTTTCGTTTTCATAGCAGATCTCAAGCTGCAGGTAACGGTGATATTTCGGTTCGGTGCGGCTTCCCGGTGCGGATTCTTCCGCTGCATTCTTGATGGTCATGGTGCGCAAAGGAGGGATGTGGTAATCGAGCGATTCCTGCGGCACGAGCAGATTGAATCCCGTAAATTGTCTGCCTTCGATATGGTATTCCGCTTCGGCAAGCGGGAAGAGATCGCGCTCGTATAAAAAGAGCTGCTCGACGGAGATGTCGGTATTGTAAAGTGCGTCGTGCGGTGCGATGGTTTCGACGGCCTTCACTGCGCGACGGAAGTGTGCCGGATTATGAACCGATACCTGCAGAACGTGTATCATCTTTCCGCTGTAGAGTTCAAGCTTTTCTGTATGTGAGATCGTGACGGAAATGCCTTTACGCTTCATCGCGGCATACGCGTTTTCTTCCCGCACCTTGTGTGCGGCAAGGAAAAGCGACGGCCGGAACGGCACGGTACACCGATGCGCGTTACCATCCCGATCGATGATCCAGATTGCCAGTCCGTTGTCAATGGCGTAGAGGTCGAATAACCAGCCGGTTATGGTGTAAACCACGAAGACTCCATGTCACGAAAGTTATAAATAAATATGAAACATGAAATAGGAAAACAGAAATCAGAGGTCAGTCGTCAGAGATCAGATATCAGGAAGATAACATTTCCTATTTAACTTCAAACTCAGATGCTGTTTGTTTTTCGAGCACAGTAATTTTCTCCTCAAGTTTTTTAATTCGTTTTTCCTGTTCCAGCATGATCGCCATCGCGACGCTTTCGAACGGGATGACGCGCATGGTGTATGTGGATGCGGCGAGATGAATACGCGGTGCGCGGAACATCCCGTCGAATATCTCCTGGTCTTCCTTCCGCAGCCCGCGGCGAAACTTCGACCATGACTCTACTTCTTTCTGAATGACCTGTGTGAAGGTCGGTACAGTGCGTCCCATATATCCTCCTTCTTTTCAAATTCTAAATCCCTGTCCGGTATAGTTCCGGCAAAAGTGTATACAAAATAATTATCTGACAAAATGATTTTTTTGCATAAATGATTTTGCTTTTTCTATCAGCAATGCAAAATGTCTCTCCCCCATATCCAACCGGTAAACAGAATCCGTTTTTGTTTTCAAACTTGTAAAAAGATGTCCTCTCCCGCGTGGAGCGGCTATTTGCTGCGATGTTACTAAAATGGCAAGGCCTTGTTTTTTGAGTGCATCAAGTGTATCGATCATGTGTTGCAGGCCGCGGTGCACGTCGCGCATCGGGGCCTGTTCGTCGTAGAACAGATCGAGCGGACCGAAGACGATGAGCAGCGAGCAATCGTGCTTATCGAGAAACGCCGGCGCGCGGTCGGTCACCGCCGATTCCATCTGGTAGCAGGTGAATGCCCGCGAGACGACGATGCGGTTGAGCATCTTCTCAGGGTCGATACGGTGTCGCCGCGCGATCGTTGCAATAGTGTGTGGTGAGAAACGGTTTGTGCCGTCGATGACCGCCACCCGCTGGTTCTTCATCAACTGTTCCCCCGCCACGCTGTGGGAGATATGGAAGACCGGCTTCGGTCCGTAGAGCAAATTGAGCTTACCCGGAGAACATCGTACTCTATCGACCCGCTGTCCGGCCGGCAGAGAAAGATGGCGTTTTTGGGGGATTTTTTGCATTTTTCAGTTATTGTGTGGTGTATATTTATACGCTATAATAATATATGGTATTGTTTGGGGGATGTCAAGAGGGGTGGGGAGAATAGGTGATTGCACGATTGAATTCGTTTTGCAGGAATTATTGAGATGGAAATGGAAATTATGGAGAACAAAGAAACTTGCACATTAGCAAAAGTAATTTAGTGCAAGTTGCATACCAAAGCGGAAGCAAGCTTCCGCTTTGGTGTTTAGGAAAAATTGGGCGATAAGTGTGGTTTGTATAATTTGTTTTGCAATTGTATATTTGATTATTGGTTATGTCTAAATACAAAAGTTATGGTAAAATATGCTCGATACTTTTTATATGTATCAAAGCGATCAGATCGTAAAATAATAAAAGAGGAGTGGATTAAGAAGGTTATTGAAGATCCAATAAGAGAAGAGATTCAATCTGATGGGCGCATTCGTCGTTGGGGTAAAATTGATGAGTATGGTGGAAGAATTCTCCGAGTAATATTGCTCGCTGACGGCGAAACTATTCATAATGCTTTTTTTGATCGTTCATTTAAGGAGGAAAATTCATGAAAATCAAATATTTCCCCGATACCGATACTGCTTTGATTGTCTTTGGAGAAAAAGAGGTCGCTGAAACACGTGAGATAAATGAAAATATCTACATTGATCTGGATGAGCATGGGGTGCTGGTAAGCATGACAATAGAACATGTGAAGAAATTTGCGTCACTTAAGGATGTAACCTATGAAGAAGTTAGTACAAGCAGCGAGTAATTGAAACTTGCACATTAGCAAAAGTAATTTAGTGCAAGTTGCATACCAAAGTGGAAGCAAGCTTCCGCAGTCCAAAGAACATCGAGCTTGTTTTTAATTACTGTACTTTTGCAATTCCTTCTCTCCCGCCTCACTCATCAACTCATCAAGTTCCAGCGGTATTCCCCGGCCCGGATCGCGTTCGAGTGTAAGTGCGTTCTTCGCACACTTCGGAATGCATACCCCGCAGCCAAGACATTTCATAGCATCAATGCTTTTCACACCGTCAAAAAACGTAACCGCTTCAAACTGGCAATACTTTGCACATGTGCCGCACACAGCGCATTGTCTTTGGTCGACCTTAGCAACGTAACCGGATGATGCGAGCATCGGTGTGCCGTTCCGGTGCGCCTGCATTGCACCGCAGCAGCATTTGCAGCAGTTACATATTGCGTAAAATCTGCCGAGCATTGCATCTTTGAAAAACGCATGGTGTACGTGTCCGCGTTTGTCTTCTTCCTGTAAGATGTTCACGGCTTCATCGGATGTTATTTTTCTTGCCCGTTCGGGATGGTGTTCAAGTATAAAACTCGTGAAGGGCTCACCGACAACAAGACACACATCGAGCGGTGTGCAGGGATCTTTTCGTGCAGTGCGGCATGGACATTGCAGAACAGCAAGTTGATCCGGATTTTTCAGAACTATGTCGCGCGCAGTATCATAGGGAATCACATGCTCGAGGTTTCGCAGCGATACATCCTGATTGACGGTAACGAGTTTGCGGGCACCTTCAAGCGGTACTACTTTTCCGTGATACGTATCGGCGAATTTTTGTTTTGCTGTTTCACCATTCCCGGAACTATCTCTGTGATTACGGTTGAAGAGATAACCGATTGCTTTAAACGGTAACGATAGCAAGGTGAATATTGGCCTGACGATTTTTGTTACCCGGTGTTCGCCGATTGCAATACCAATATAGGTGTACGGCCAGCGGCCGTAGACATAGCCGTGAAGAAAATCAAAGAGAGAGTTATGGGAAGCGTTCCGTCGTTCACGAAACCATGATCGGGTGGATGATCGTATTCGCATATAATACCTTTTGATTTATCCGGTGAACTGTTTCTCGATTATTTAAGGCAACATGCAGCGATACATTAATACCGCTCAAATACTCAGGGAAGCACTCAGAGGAGGGTAACTGCTCTCAACATACTAATTCGTAATATAATTATCAATCATTCAATTCATTTCAATCGGGATACACCACACGATACGGTGTATATACTACCGGCATCATATATTCGCCAACTTGAATTACCGGTCCCTCAAGGTGCCTGAATTCACCGCGCGCATAATCGGATGCTGCATTGACGAGGAGCGTTCCGGCAGTGTACTGCTGGCGGTCAATGAGAAGCAGATTGTCATAGTCAATCATAGTAAAGCTCTCTTTCTCACCGATTCCTGCGATGAAGGGGGAGCGGTGTTCCATACCGGCTTCATCCATTTCTGTGATGCTTTGAACCAACCGTCTTGTTAACAACGGATCGATAGCGATCGCTGCGTTGCTGTCTTGCAGTAGTTCTTTCTGCACTGTTTCCTTTTTTTGTACGGTGAAGTTGTCATACTCTTCTATGACCGATAAAAAGCTTTCTATTATAAGTGAATCTTGGCCGCTGAAAACAGAACCGTAAAGGAGCAGAATATTTATTTCCCGGGAATCGTACCTTTCGACTACAGCTTCTGCCAGCTCATTACCTATCTCGTAATAATCCGGGCTGACGATCAGGTCGTATTGAAAGGAAGGAGCCAGCCGGTTGAAGCCGACAACCGGGATTTCCTGCTGTTGTATCGGTCCAAGTATTTCATCCGCTCGACGGGGATCGGTAATTTCAACGGCAATGATATCAGGCATTTCTGCAAAAAGCGTGTCTATCTGGCGGTTTTGTAGTTCGTGATCCCATTGTGCTATTCTCCAAATTACATCTATGTTTCCATCTTCTGCTGCATCGGTTATTGCTTGTATATATTTTGTCGATGCATAGGCATCGGTGCCGGCAAGAGAAACCGCAATGTGAACCGTTCTTTCTTCCCGTTCCCGGTCACACCCTATTGTGAGCAGTATAATTATGGAGAACCACACATACCTCATTTTGTATTTCCTTTCATGTCTGTTTCGGCGACCTGTTTTAATCCGCCGAGCGCAAGAATATGTGCTGCAACGCTTTTTGCAAGTCCGTATAAATTATAGCCGCCTTCAAGCAATGAAACAATTTTACCGTCACATACTGATGATGCATCCGAGAGTATGCGGGTAAACAATCCAAACGATTCCTCGGTTAACAGCATATCGCCGAGCGGATCGTCTTTGTGTGCATCAAAGCCGGCAGATAAAATTAACAGTCCCGGTTGAAACTCCTTTAATGCCGGAACGATCTTTTGTACAAATACATTTTCATATTGTTTCTCATCCGTACCGGCGGCTAACGGAAAGTTCATTGTTGTACCTTCGGCCTTGCCCTCACCGCGTTCGCTTGCACTCCCTGTGCCGGGATAGTGAGGATATTGATGCAAGCTTATATACAATACCGACGGATCGTCATAAAAGATTGCCTGGGTGCCGTTACCGTGATGTACATCCCAATCTATAATCGCGACACGTTCGATACCATATGCCTGCTGCGTATATCTCGCAGCAATTGCTGCATTGTTGAATACACAAAAGCCCATCGGACGATTACGTGAGCAATGATGCCCGGGCGGACGGCATGCAGAAAACGCACGTTTTGTTTTACCTTCACAGACCGCAGTCGTTGCTCCGATCGCTGCAACAACTACTTTACGTGCGACCTCATACGTTTTTGCGCTTACATTCGTATCGCCTCCGTCTGAAAAAGGCATTATCGTTGTACCTGCCTGGAGGGCTTCTTCAGATTTTCTTCTTATATAATCGATGTGTTGCTCCGGGTGTACAAGCGTTATATACCCGGTAATTGATTCTTCGGTTAATTGTTCTTTCTGAGGCGAACGATGGGTTACCATTTCCCATATACCGCTTTTCTGTAAATGATTAACTATTGCCGTTAAGCGTTCAGGTTGATCGGGATGATGCGGTAATGTCAGATGTTCAAGATACACCGGATCGTAATAGAGGAATACTTCCCTGGGAAAATTTTTGTTTTCGCTTAATACCACAGGCAGCTCCGCATTGTTTGGATATTACAGTATGTCGTATTTTTTTATGATAAGGATTGCAGCGATCAGGGTATTTATTCCGTGAGCGGTATAGCAGAGAATGCAATCGATTTTTAAACGCACGCGTAATGCATATACCAGATAGCCGGCAAGTATAACCGTAAATAAGGCGGTGGCAACAACTATATCAAACAAGAAACCGCCGCTATCGCCGAGTATAACAATTACAAGTGCACCATAAAACAGAAGTCCGAGCACGAAATTCGGTACACCGAAAACACGTGCTTCCGGGGTTTGCAAGATCGATTGACAACTATGCTGCTCCATACGGCAAAACGCGGGTATCCACCAAACATTGCTTTTCAGGTAGCCATAATAAACCCCTGTAAAATAGAATGATATTAAAAAACCCGCTGCTGTGAGCAGCAGAAGCAGTGTTTGTGTCACGGTTATTCCCATCATTAATTCCTATAGTATACGCAACTATTTAGAAAGCATCAAGTTGCATCTAATCTACTGCCTCTTTATATTGCTTATAAATCGAAACCCGGCGAATGACATACGCTCGCTGCTTAATGTTCGAATTGTACGAGTAGTTACCGGTGTAAAATCAACGTTACAATAATTTAATGGAAAAATCGTACGTATGCGAACAGCGGGGATAGACTGATGCCAGTTAAAAAGAAAACAAATAACATGGTTTCAAAGCGAAACGCAGTTCCGAAAGGGCATCAGCGAAAAGGGGTGTGTTCTATGTGCGGTGCTCACACCAGCGTGTCACACATTGAAGAATTCGATGACCAACTGTTGTGTGCAACGTGCAGTGAAGATACGGCACTTCTTTCACAGTATCTGCAATCCACCAAGAATCCCGACATCGGGTTAGAGGACGATTTGTTTGATGACGATCCGGTCTAATAATAACAGCAGGGATTTAATCTTTAAGTCTTTGAGGGATCTTGCAACGGGGAATGGAGTGAAACGTACGCGTCATACTCTGATTGTCGATGGCCGTGATTATACCGATAAATTTATTCAGGTTCTGAAGGATACCGGTTTCGATCCCGTTACGATTGCAGAAGCACCGGTAGAACCAGGTGAACGTGTTCCGGCATTCTATATCAAAGATTCCACCGCATATTTCGGGTGGATATTCTATGAAAAATTTACCGGGCAAAAGATGAGAAAATTATGGGGATCGACCGTACGCAATCAAAAAGGCGATTGGGCCATTCAAATCTCACCCAAAAAGAATATTACCGTGTATGCTAATTCCGAACAAAAAACACCGATGGACCTTGATCGTCCGACCGATTGGTAAATTAAATCATATTCTAAATCCATTAAAGGAGGTATTATGGCATGGATCAGAACGCTCAGTGAAGAGGAGGTAGACACCAAACTTAAAGTTTATTACGACGCCTACCGTGCACCCTGGGGAGGCGTCGATAATATCGTTAAAGTACAGGGGTTAAATCCGAAATACTTAAAAGCACATATGGATTTTTATCGTACACTCATGTACAGCAGTTCACCGCTTACCCGAATCCAACGCGAAATGATCGCGATTGTTGTAGCACAAACCAATAATTGCCAATATTGCATCAATCATCATAGTGATGCGTTATATCGCCTTACAAAAAATAAAGAACATGTAAAACAGTTTCGGGAAAATTTTAGAAACGTCTATCTGGCGCCGCTCGAATTGAAAATGCTTGAATTTGCCGAACGTTTAACAAGGGAGCCGCAATTTCATTTCCAAAATGATATTGAGGAATTACAATCGGAAGGGGTCAGTGATGAAACGATTCTCGCAATCGTTATGGTTACCGGTTATTTTAATTTTGTCTCTCGTCTTGTTCAGGGACTCGGCGTCGAGCTTGAACATTATTGGACCGAGGAAGGATTTTCAGAAGAAGAATTACCCATGGCGCACGATCCGGCTTATGCGGAATAATCTTCT